>JBBFLP010000064.1:7656-12954 GCA_037478975.1 Armatimonadota bacterium | reverse complement strand
CGAAGGCATTTGAGAACAGCACGCCCTCGCGAGCCAGACGGTCCATCGCCGGGGTGCGGTTCAACCGGCCGCCGTAGCAGCTCAGGGCGTGAGCCGCGTGGTCGTCCGTCATGATGAACACGATATTGGGGCGGCGGTCGCGAGCCTGCGCGGCTCCTCCCGCCAGAGCCGCCACGCCAGCGGCTCCCATCCACTGGAGGACTCTCCGGCGGGTGATACGGCCCGCATCCGATTTGCGGTCGTGAAAGTCGCTCATACCGATGCGATTATGCGCACAGGCGCTTCAGTCCTCCGCCCCGGCGCAATGAAGGAAACTGCGAGGCTTTTCACGAAGTATTCCGCCGGCGGCAAGCTTGCGGGAGTACTAACAGCCTATTGCAGACCCCGTCCGCGCGGCGCGAACATAAAGAGCCGGTCCCGGCCGGCAAGCTTACAAACATTTCTGGGGAGTAACGAGACCATGCAGATACCGGATGATCCGAGACAGGTGCTGGAGATGGCCCTGAACAACGAGAAGCAGGGCTACAAGATCCTCACCGACGCCAGCGCCGCCTGCGAGGACAAACTCGCCAAGGCCACCTTCGAGTTCCTCGCCCGCGAGGAGCTGAAACACATGGACATCATCAAGAAGTATGCCGAGACCGGGATCGCCGAAGCGCCTTCCAGCGCGGCGGTCATCACGAAGGCGGACATGGCCCGGGGGGTCAAAGGCATCTTCGAGCAGTTCGGGTGGCAGTACGAGCAGGCCGCGCACCAGGACGAAGCCCGTGAGGAGGCCTACCGCACCGCAATGGAGATGGAGCGGCACGGCCACCATTTCTACGCGCAGGCCGCCCAGAAGGCACGAGACCCGGAAGCGCGCAAGTTCTATGAGTTCCTGGCGCAGGAGGAGATCCGCCATTTCGAGATCATTCAGGACTCGCTAGATTTCCTGACCCAGCCGGATGCTATGCTGGCGATGGAAGAGCGCTGGATGCAGGTCTAAAAAAAGCCGGCCAGCATCTTTGTTGCAGAGAAGTCAGAGCATTTGGCGTCCGCCCGGGCGCGGGGTGTGACGGGCGGGCGCCTCAAAACCATACCAGAGCCGCCCTCCACGGGCAGCGATGAGGTCGTGACAGTTGAAGACTCTTCCGGATCTGGAATCCAGCCGGGCATTGATCAGCCCGGCTGAGGCGATGCCGCCTGACAGACTGCGGACCCTGCAGGATGAGCGGCTGCGCGCGGTTGTACGGCGCGCCTACGAGACCGTGGAGGTCTACCGCCGCAAGTGGGATGAAGCAGGGGTCTCCCCTGAGGACATTCACGGAGTCGAGGATCTTCCCTGCCTGCCATTCATCACCAAGGACGATTTCCGGGAAGCCTATCCTTTCGGAATGTTCAGTGCGCCGCTGGCGGAGATCGTGGAGATCCACGCCTCCTCCGGGACCACCGGCAAGCCGACCGTGGTGGGATATACCCGGGCCGACATCGAGATCTGGGGCGAAGTGATGGGCCGCACGCTGGCGGCCGGCGGGGTGACCTCCAACGACATCGTCCAGAACTCCTACGGCTATGGACTCTTCACGGGAGGGCTGGGAGCCCACTACGGAGCCTCGCGCATCGGAGCCGCTGTGGTGCCCACCAGCGCAGGGAACACCAAGCGCCAGCTGCAGGTGATGGAGGACTTCGGGACCACCGCCCTTTGCTGCACCCCCTCCTACGCCATCGTGCTGGGCGAGACAGGGCGCGAGATGGGCATGAACTTCGAGGCGCTGCCCCTGCGGGTGGGATTCCACGGAGCCGAACCCTGGTCCGAGAGCATGCGCCAGGAGATCGAGAAGTCTCTGTGCATCCGGGCACTGGACATCTACGGTCTATCGGAGGTCATTGGTCCGGGCGTGGCGTACGAATGCCTGGCGCAGAGCGGCCTGCACATCGCGGAGGATCACTTCTTCCCGGAGATCATCAATCCCACCACGCTGGAACATGTCCCGGAGGGAGCTCACGGCGAGCTGGTCTTCACCACGCTGACCAAGACAGGCCTGCCGCTCATCCGTTACCGCACGCGAGACATCACACACTTCATCCCCGGGCAGTGCGAGTGCGGCAGGACGCTGCGGCGGATGGCGAAGGTCTCGGGCCGGACCGACGACATGCTCATCATCCGGGGGGTAAATGTCTTCCCGTCCCAGATTGAGCAGGTGCTGGGCGCCGTGGAGGGCACGGAGCCGCACTACCAGCTGGTCATTGACCGCCAGCCCGGCCGGCTGGACGAAGTGGAACTCTGGGTGGAAGTGTCCGAGGATGTCATCTCCGATGAGGTCCGCCGGATGGAAGCCCTGGAGATGAAGATTCTGAAAGAGCTTGAGAGCATGCTGGGCCTGTCCATCAAGGTGCGTCTGGTGGAGCCCAAGTCCATCGCGCGCAGCGAGGGGAAGGCCAAGCGGATCGTGGACAGGAGGGACCTCGGAATATGAAGGTCAGCCAGATCACCGTTTTTCTGGAGAACAAGAAGGGCCGTCTGGCCGAAGTGACGGAGGCGCTGGCGCGCAGGGGCGTGAACATCCGCGCGGCCTCCATCGCGGATACCATTGATTACGGTCTGCTGCGCCTGATCGTCAGCGATCCCGTGCAGGCCCGGCAGGCGCTTGCCGAAGCCGGCTTCAGCGCCAGCGAGACCGAAGTGCTGGCGGTGGAGGTAGAGGACCGGCCGGGAGGACTGGCTTCCATCATCCGCTGCCTGGCAGACGCGGGCATCAACATCGAGTATCTCTACGCCTTCGTAGGCAAAAGCGGGGAGAAAGCCATTGTGGTGCTGCGGTCCGAGGATACGGAGCGGGCGCGCGAGGTGCTCCAGAAGAACAACGTGACACTGTTGACCGGCGAACAGGTGCACCGGCTGTAGGATGACCACGCTGAAACGCCGGCTTCCCCCTCTGAAGCACCGCCTCTGGGACCCGAAGGCGGAGACGATGTCCCGTGAGGAGCTGGAGAAGCTCCAACTCGAAAGGCTCCAGGCGACGGTCAGGCGCGTCTACGAACGGGTCCCGTTCTACCGTGAGAAGCTCGACGCCGCAGGCGTCAAGCCCGAGGACATCCGGACGCTGGAGGATGTCCAGAAGCTGCCATTCACCTGCAAGGACGACATGCGAGCCGCGTATCCGTACGGGCTTTTCGCCGCGCCGCTCAAGGATATCGTCCGCATCCACGCCTCCTCCGGCACCACAGGGCTTTCCACTGTGGTGGGATATACCCGCAGAGACCTGCGCAACTGGTCCGATCTGGTGGCCCGGCTGCTGACGGCGGGCGGAGTGACCCGCCACGATGTCGTCCATATCTCCTTCGGCTACGGCCTGTTCACGGGAGGATTCGGACTGCACCAGGGTTCGGAGCGCATCGGAGCAAGCGTCATCCCCGTCTCCAGCGGCAACACGGAGCGGCAGGTCCGTCTGATGAAGGATTTCGGGGCGACGGCCCTGGTGGGAACGCCCAGCTACGCCCTGCACATCGCGGAAACGATGTATGAGATGGGAGTGAGCCCGGACGAGCTCAGCCTGCGCGTCGGCCTCTTCGGCGCGGAGCCATCGTCGGAGACGCTCCGCCGGGAGATCGAAGCCAAGCTGCAGATCCTGGCGACGGACAACTACGGACTCTCGGAGGTGATGGGACCGGGTGTTTCGGGCGAATGCCTGAACAAAAACGGCCTGCACATAAACGAGGACCATTTCCTGGCGGAGATCATCAACCCGGAGACGGGCGAGGCCCTTCCGGAAGGCTACACCGGAGAGCTGGTCCTCACCACGCTCACCAAGGAAGGGATACCGTTGCTGCGGTATCGCACGCGCGACCTGACGCGTCTGGACTCCTCGCCCTGCTCGTGCGGGCGCACGTTCCGGCGGATGGCGCGCGTTCAGGGCAGGACGGATGACATGATGATCATCCGCGGGGTGAACGTCTTCCCTTCCCAGATCGAAAACGTCCTGCTGGAGATCGAAGGGGTGGAGCCGCACTACGAGCTGGTCCTGGACCGCGTCGGGGCGCTGGACACGCTGGAGATCCGGGTGGAGGTCACTCCGGAGATCTTCGAGGGCCGGATGGCCGGGCTGGTGGAGCTGGAAAAGAAGATCCGTCAGAAAGTCCAGTCAGAATGTGGAATCACTCCGACGGTATCACTCGTGGAGCCGAAGTCCATCCAGCGAAGCCAGGGAAAAGCCAAACGGGTGATAGACAAAAGAGTGTTCTGACCGGCGCCTGAGCCGGGACGGAACGGAGGGAAACATCAATGGCGCGAGTGCTGAAAGGAGCGGCAGCGGGAGCTCTGCTGGGCTTGCTTCTGTTGCCGGGGGTGGTGCGGAGCGCAGAGGTCGTGTGGCACGGCTACGCGCAGCATCGTTTCTATGCGCCGCAGGGTGGCGCGGCGCGGTTCCGGGTGGACAGGGTCTCACTTTCGGCGACCGCTCAGATAGATCCCAACACCACGGCGTATGTGGAATGGTACTTCCACAACTACGTGGCTGCCATCTCGGCGGCGGAGCCGTATCGCACCTATCTGGAAAGCGCTTACGCGGACTTCAAGCTGCCGGTCGGCACGTTGCGGGTGGGTAAGGGGCGCCGTATGGCCTTCGCCATCACACCGTCCTATCCCGCGCGCAAGCTTTCGAACTACGGCATCTTTTCCGAGGCGTTCACTCAGGACAGGGCTCAGGGCATTCAGTATTTCGTGAACGCCCCGGACAAAGGCTATGAAGCGGGCATCGCCCTGCTCACCGGGATGCGCATCGGCAACCGGGGCATCGGCGATGTGACCCTGGATGGCACCAACACCGTCAGGAGCCTGGCCGACAGGGACGTTCCGCACGACATCAACGAGAGCCTGCAGATAGACGCGAAGATCGGCCTGTTGAACAAAGCGGGCGCGCGTGTGGGCATCACTGGCAGCTTCGGGCATCTAGACCGGTCCGACCTGGACTTCCTGAACGGGACCGAGACAGTGGGCAGCACAACCGTCGCCCGATTTGCCGGGCCGCACACGTCCCGGACGCACAATCGCTACGGCGCGTACTTTACCTACCCCTGGAAGGACTACATCGCGCAGGGGATGTACATCGAAGCGAAGACCAGCGACATCAAGCACGCTGGATTCGAGCTGCTGGCCGGCTACAGCCCCAAGGGGATGAAGCCTAAGGCTTATGTTCGCTATGCCGGGGTGGACATAGACATCCCCGTCACGGCCAGCCAGTATACCTGGGACAAGCGGCAAGTGGGCCTTTCCGTGGTCAAACCGCTGAAGCCGACCGTGTGGCTGCAGTTCGAGTATGA
>JBBFLP010000064.1:1790-7556 GCA_037478975.1 Armatimonadota bacterium | reverse complement strand
ACGATCAGGGAATCCACAACAGTCCATTTCGTCCCGGCGGCGATGCTCGGCTTGCCAAACAGCATCTGGGAGATGCCAAGAGCTGCGGACTCGCGTTCGTGCACAAACAGCACCCACAGCGCCCACACCACCAGACCGGCCACCATCCCCGCCGTCACGCCGGCCCGGGTGGCCCGCTTCCAGAACAGAGCGGCTACATAGGCCGGAAGGAAGACCGCCGCGCACATCCCGAAAAAGAGCGCCGTCGCCACGGCGATGATCCCCGGCTGCAGGCGGTACGCAAGGGTGATAGTCAAAACGAATCCGAAGAAGACGCCCAGCTTGGCGATGGGCAAGGTTCGCTCCTGATGGCGCCCCCGCGCCAGCGCCTGCTGATACAGATCGCGGCCGATGGACGTGCCGATGGCGTGGAACTGCCCGCTCAGGGTGGACATGGCCGCGGCCAGAAGAGCCAGCATAAACAGGTAGCCGAACCACTCCGGCATCGCGTGCTGGATATAGGTGGGAATGATCTTGTCCACATTGGGCTTGCCTGAAGGATCCATCACCATGGCGATGGCCAGCTTGCCCTCGTGCTTCATAAAATACAGGTTGCTTAACGCGCCGACCATATAGGCCACGCCGGGGATGCACAGGATGAACAGGGATCCGGGAATAAGCGCCCGGTAAAGCTCACGGCTGCTCCGCACCGTCATGAAGCGCACCGCCAGCTGTGGCTGGGCCAGCACCCCGATCCCGACCCCCATAATGATGGTGGTCACCACGGTGAACCAGAGCGGCGACCCGAACTCGGGCATAGCGGTCCATCCCCGGTGACCCATCTCCGCCAGCTTCGCTGGCACCAGCGGGGCCAGCTCCGTTAGAGCTCTGTGACTGGCGAAGCCGTCCAGGTGCGCGTAGGTGGCGAAGAGCAGGATGACCATCGCCGCGAACATGATGCCGCCCTGGAAGGCATCGGTATAGATGACCCCCTTCAGCCCGCCGAAGAACACATAGGACACCACTACGGCGGAGAATACGAACAGCGCCAGATTGAAGTCCAGGTGAAGCTGGACTTCCAGGAAGCGCGCGCCGCCGATCATCACGCCCGCGGCGTACAGAGGCATCAGCAGGGCAATCACGGCTCCCGAGAACCCCTGAATAAAGCGGGACCGGAATCGCCGCCCGAGCAACTCCGGGAATGTGTGCGCATCGAGCCGGGCTCCCATCCGCCGCGTGGCCCTGCCGAAGGCCACGAAGGCCACAAAGATGCCGAAAAAGATGTTCAGCATCACCAGCCACAGCAGGCTTAAGCCATACATCGCCGCGACGCCGCCGAATCCCACTATGGCGGCGGTGCTGATGAACGTGCTGCCGTAGGCCAAGGCCATCAGCATAGGATGCACCTGGCGGCCCCCCACCAGGTAATCCGCTGCGCTGCGCGTCCGCCGGTATCCCAGCCACCCGAGGTAGGCGACGACCAGCACATACGCAGCGACCACAATGGACAGAACGTAGAAGTTCAATCCCCTCTCCTTCCCGCGCAAGCATCCGGCGCTCCCCGAATTCACGAGAGAGCGCCGGAGGTTCTTCCCTGCAGATTATCCCGGGAGTGTTCTGCGATCAGGCCGTTTGAAGATCGGGGGATTCAATCTCCACACTCTCCGCCTCGCTCCGTCCCCGCCGGAACGCCTGCAGGTTGACCTCGACGCCCTTGTTCTTCAACCTGGCGTGGAAAGCCTCCTCCCACTGTTCCAGGCTGAATGGCAGGTGGCAAGACGCCGCACCGAGCACCGCAGAATTGATGACGCGTGGATCGCCCAGTTCGGCGGCGATGCGCGGACCATCCACAAAGACCAGCCTCTTTGCCTGCTGCCGCAGCTGTTCGTCAACATCCGGGGGATAGGTAGCCATCCCGGCCGTCACAGTGGAAGGGGCGATGGACTGCCGGTTCACCACGATCAGGCCCTCCGGCTTCAGCGCAGGGAGGTTGCGGAGCGCCTCCATGCGTTCGAAAGCGATGATCAGGTCCACCTCGCCCGGCGCCGCAAGCGGAGAAAAGACCTTCTCCCCGAAGCGCACGTCGCAGGTAACGCTTCCTCCCCGCTGGCTCATTCCGTGGACTTCCGCCTTTTTCACATCCAGGCCGGCCGCCAGAGCGACCTCCCCGATAAGATTGCTCGCGAGGACGATGCCCTGTCCCCCCACCCCGACGATCCTGATGCTTGTAGTCGCCACGTCTTACTCCTCTCCCCTGTGATTGCCGCCGTGCGGATCCTCCCCCGCCCGGTGGATAGCGTGCCTCGGACACATCTGCTCGCACAGGGAGCAGCCACGGCAGAGCAGCGGATCAATGGATGCGCAGGAGCGTCCGTTGCGGGCATCTTCCGCGCTCCCGGAAAGAGCCGGGCAACCCAGCCGGAAGCACAACTGGCACGCGGTGCAGTCTTCCGTATCCACCACCAGGATCTCGTCGCGCACGTCTGCCTGAAGGGCGCACGGGCTTTCCGCCACGATGACCGCCGGTCCGGGATGCTTGAGGCCCTCTTCGATGGCGCTCCGTGTCTCCTCCAGGTTCAGCGGATCCACCCGGCGAACATAGCCGACGCCGATGGCCTCACACAGCCGGACCAGGTCCAGAACAGGCGCGCTCTGACCCATCAAGGTCCGCCCCGTCGCCGGATGATCCTGCCCGCCGGTCATGGCGGTGGTCTTGTTGTCCAGAATGACCAGCGTAACCTTCGTGCGGTTGTAGACCGCGTCTATGAGCCCGCTGATCCCGGAGTGCACGAAAGTGGAATCCCCGATGACCGCCACCATCGGGCGGTCATCCTCCGGGCTGCGGGCTCTCTCCATTCCGATGGCGCTGCCCACAGACGCCCCCATGCTGATGCAGATATCCAGCGAGGACAGGGGCGGAAGCGCACCCAGAGTGTAGCAACCGATATCCCCCGGAACGATGGCGCGCATCCGGTTCAACACCCAGAAGACTCCGCGATGGGGGCACCCCGGGCACAGCACCGGTGGACGGGCAGGCAGATCAGGAGGGACGCGCGGAGCAAGCGGCTCTCCCATAAGGGCAGCGCGGACGATTCCCGGGTCCAGTTCACCCTCCCGCGGAATCAGCTCCTTCCCGGCGCACGGGATGCCCATGGCCCGCAGTTCGGTCTCCAGGAATGGATCCAGCTCCTCCACCACCACCACACGCTTGACCTCGGAGGCGAAGCTCATCAGCTTACGCTCCGGGAGAGGCCAGGTCATCCCCAGCTTGAACACGGAGGCTTCAGGATAAGCCTCCTTCACATACTGGTAGGCGATGCCGCTGCAGACGATCCCTATGTCCAGGAGATCCCACTCGATTCGGTTGATGGAGTCCTCTTCAGCAAACTCCTTCAGCAGCCGTTCCCGCTCCAGGACCGCGCCGTGCCTGCGGCGGGCGTGGGCAGGGATCATGACGAACTTGCCAGGATCCCGCTCGAAGGGGCGCAAGGGCGGCACGGAGCGCTCGCCGGTCTGCACCGGTCCCGCGCTGTGTGCGATACGCGTGGTGGTGCGGATCATCACAGGGGTGTCGAAGCGCTCCGAAAGCTCGAAGGCCAGTTTCGTGAACTCGTAGGCTTCCTGACTGTCCGAGGGCTCCAGCACAGGGATGGAAGCCATCCGCCCGTAGTGCCGGTTGTCCTGCTCGTTCTGCGAGCTGTGCATGCCGGGGTCGTCCGCGCTGATAAATACAACCCCTCCGCGGACACCCGTGTAGGCGAGTGTCAGGAGCGGATCTGCGGCCACGTTCACGCCGACGTGCTTCATGGTGGCCAGAGCGCGGACGCCGCCGAAGCTGGCTCCTGCCGCGACCTCCATGCTGACTTTCTCGTTGGGAGCCCATTCGCAGTAGACGTCCGGATAGCGGGCCAGGTTTTCGAGGATCTCCGTCGAAGGGGTGCCGGGATACCCGGATGCCACCTTCACGCCGGCCTCCCAGGCGCCCCGGGCGATGGCCTCGTTGCCGCTCAGAAGCCGCCGGGCGGCCGCGATCGCAGAATCTGCCATGTGTTTATGGACCTTCCAGTAGCGGGGATTGTGCAGACAGCCTCAAACTAACGCATCTATGCTACCATTATTGCGCTGAGCCTTCAAGGGCGGTTTCTTTGCAATGGCGCCGCCAAGAAACCCCGGCCTGGAAGAGAGCGAGAGGTCACCGGGCGGGTCATGCCTGCCGTCTGGGGGATACCAGATAGACCACGAGCGATGCCGCAAGGCCGGGCAGCATCGGCTCGATGCCGAGAGGATACTGCGGCCAGCCATCCACTGCACGCGCCAGCCCGGAGACCAGCCACGCCAGCGCTGTGCCCGCCCCGATCGCCATGCAGGCAGAGCAGCCTGCAGCGGTCATCCTGCGGCGGCCGAAGTAGCTGTTCAGAACGGGAATGATCAACCCCGGGACGCAGACGCTTCCCAGTGTATACCAGAGCTGCACCACACTCGGAATGGCGATCGCCAGCGCAACCGCCAGCGCGCCCGTCACGAGAATCCCTCCGCGGGTGTACAGGGTCAGCCTGGACTCATCCCGGTCTCCGCGCAACCGCCACACCACATCGCGCCCCAGCGTCACAGCTCCGAGGAAGGTATACGAGAGCACGGTGCTCATAATGGTCGCGAGCATCCCCACATAGAAGAAACCCTTGAGACCCGCGGGCAGGACGGCTTCCGCAAGCAGGGGATAGCTCATCTTCGGGTCATTCAGTCCGGGGAGCGCGGCACGGGCGTAAAGCCCCGTGGCGATGGTCAGGAAGTCGAAGACCAGCCAGCAGCAGACCGCGACGAAGATCCCCCGGCGCGCCACATCCTCGCTTTTAGCCGCATAGCAGCGCTGGTGGAATCCCGGATCCACCAGGGTCCACACAGCGATCAGAAACCAGACCACAGTCCGCTGGAAGCCTTCCGTTCCCTCCAGACGCAGAAGCTCCGGGGGGAGGTTCGCGGTCAGGAAAGACGGGCCGCCATACTTCAGAGCCGCCGCCGGAAGGATGACGCCGAACCCGGCGAACATCAGCAGGAACTGGAAGATGTTGACGCGGATATCCGTAGAGAGACCGCCCCGGGCCACGTAGAAAGTGGAAAAGAGCGTCCCCACCAGAACGCAGACGGGAAGACTCCAGCCGATGACGATCTGCAACAGGACCCCGAGCATCAGAACATAGGGGGCCGGGCTGACCAGCACAAAAACGAACACCGACCCCAGTACCGCCGGTCCTTTCCCGAAGGACTGCGCGAGGCGGTCCGGGATGGTATACAGGGCGGCGCGGCGCACCGGGCCGGCCAGGAACAGGGCAAAAAGAATGGCGAAGATGTAATACGGAATGCCCAGTGCAAGCCAGGTGTACAGTCCGGAGGTGTAGGTGAACTCCCCCACCCCGAGGATCCCGCCGTACCACGTGGCCACCAGCGTGGCCACGAAAGCAGGCAGGCTGACTCTGCGGCCAGCTACCAGATAGGCTTCCGCGTCCCCTCCCCGGAAGCGGTGCAGCCCCATGCCCACCGCCACCGTCGCGCCAAGGTACAGCCCGATGACGGCCAGATCCAGCGCGCTCAGAGAGATCACTTCGCCAGAGCCGGAGCGAAAACAGGCTCGCCCCCGCCGCCTCTTTCCACGCAGACCAGCAACGGAGCGCCCTGGCACTCGACGCGCACCCGGCTGCCGCAGGCCACGTTGCTCAGTCCGTCCTTCACGCCCATCTCCAGTTTCAGACCGCGCAAGGGATACAGCAGTCCCTCGGACGTCACGGTGCA
>JBBFLP010000064.1:0-1690 GCA_037478975.1 Armatimonadota bacterium | reverse complement strand
CCGGCCCCGTATCCGTCAATGCTCCTCACCCCCTCCGGCGAGACATACTGCTCGTCGAACCGCTGAGCGGAGGTCACGAACTCCGCGTGACCATCCGCGAAAATGATGGTGGCGCCCCTGGAATGCCACTGGCGATACCACCCCTCGTAGAAGTATTTCCCCGCAGTGTCCACCTTCGGGTCGGCCCAGGGCATCATCTCGTCGCGGATGATGCGCGTGTTCGCGGGCGAGACGAACGACCCGTCCCGCACGATGCGGGTGGGCATATCCAGCGGCGTGTCGTTCTCTCGCGAGAGACCGTTCACGATGCTGAAGCAGCCTTTCGTGAACCGGTAACTGGAGCCGAACGCGGCGTGGTAGGTGGTATAAGCCGTCCCGTCCAGCGCAGGTCCACCGTTGTCGGACGGACAGCGGAAGATATCCCGTTCCTTGCTGTAGGGCAGCAGAACCACTTCGACGCCCAGGTGCGGCTGCTGAGTGTTGTATGCCTGGAATACCGGCCAGCAGTCGCGGTTGTCGTCCACGTACATCCGTACCGCCATGCCGATCTGTCTGCCGTTGGACAGGCAGGCAGCCGTCCGGGCACGGTCACGGGCTCTGGCGAGAACGGGGAACATCAATCCGGCGAGAATGGCGATGATCGCGATCACCACCAGCAGTTCTATCAGGGTGAATCCCCTGCGCTTCAAGAGCGGATATCTCACATCTGGCTCCTCGGGGATCCGGAGAGCGCCGGAGAACGCGGCCGACTCTCCCCGGCCTGGAGCTGATGAAGCTGGTGCGGCCGGAAGGTCTTGCCTCGCTTTCCTTCGCCGGCATTACCCGGATCAGGTTCAAGGGGTCGGCTCCGGTGAGCCTCTCAGCCGCCACGGCCGACTGCGGACAAGGTTCTCCGCGTGCCGCGGCAGGCTCCCCCAGCGACGGCGCCCGCATCCGCGCTTGCGGGCGGGCTTCATGGAGTCATCTTACCCCGCGCATCAGCAGAAGACAACCCGGCCTGCCCGGCGTACGCTTGAATGCCATGAACGCGCCCTGCCAGGATCCCAGCGGAAACGCCAAGAGCGGCGCTTGCCTCGCTGGAGACTCGCGCCGCCTTTGCGAGAGATGATCTTACTAACTGGATAATGCCGAACTTCTTAAGGTGAGCGACGAGGGCTCAGCCTGTCAGTGCACGTAGAGGGTATCGGGGAGGATCCCCAACATCCGGGCCCGGTGCAGAGCCTGCATCCTGTTGCTGGCCTGCAGTTTGCGATAGATACGGTTGAGGTGATAGTCCACGGTCCTCTTGGAGCAAAACAGCGCCTCGGCAACCTCCTTGTTGGATTCCCCTGTCAGCGCCCGGGCGAGAACCTCAAGTTCTCTCCGGGTCAGCCTGACCGGCGCCTGCTCGTCCTGGCGGTTATCAGCCGGTGAGTCCACTGCGTCCACTCTCCTTTTCGTGCTGTCCGTCTCGCCCGCCCGCAGCATCGGGAATGCCCCACTGGACACCCCTTGTTGGGGGCCGGGTCCGATCGGATGGCGACCTCGTTCTTAGTGTATCCCCGCCGCATTGCGCAGGTGTTCAGACCGGGTCGCATTTGCATCACGGACGCGTCAGCGCGTCACATTGTTCCCGTTGTGGGCATGTTACCCGGCCAGTGGGGCAATGAAACGGTCTTCTCCAGGACCGGCCCACGCCGCGCAAAATCTT
>JBBFLP010000063.1:10204-13060 GCA_037478975.1 Armatimonadota bacterium | reverse complement strand
CTGGAGCGCGGATTCACAACCGCCGGCACGTGGGGGCACGGGTTCTGGATGATGCTGAAACTTGCGGACCGGGTCTGGCTTCACACAGGGCAGGACGGAACCACCGTGGTGCTGGAACAGGATCGTGACCGGCCCGCTCCTCACTGGTTCGACTCGACCGGTTCTCTGAACGGTCAGAGCCTGCAGGCCGGGCAGTTTGACAGGACGGAATGGTGAATGGATATCCGACCGCTAAAGCACATGGATGAGGACGAGTGGGTGCGCCTGAGACTGGCGCTGTGGCCAGACGCAGACCCCGAAGAGTTCCGCGAGGAGTTTCCAGCATATCTGGAAAGTGGAGACAGCCGCTTGCATTGTCTGGTCGTGGAACGCCCGGACGGCAGACTGGGCGGCCTGATGGAGCTATCGCTGCGTTTGCACGCGGAGGGTTGTCTTGGCAGCCCTGTGGCCTACATCGAGAACTGGTACGTGGACGAGGATCTGCGGCGTCAGGGTCTGGCGCGGCGGCTGCTGGACGCGGCGGCCCGCTGGGCTCGTCTTCGTGGATGCGCCGAGATCGCATCGAGCTGCGTGGTGGACAACACCACTGCCATTCAGGTCCACGAAGCTCTGGGCTTCGAGGAGGTGGACCGCCTGGTTCACTTCGTCTACGAGCTGCCGGCCGAGGGGTAGGGGACGTCAGGGCCGGTTGCGCCAGGCGAGCTCCTCTGAGAGATCCAGATACAGCTTCACAGCATCCGGCGGTGTGTTCCAGGGAATGTGGTTGCCGATGCACATCATATAACCCCCGGACATCTTCGCCGTCTCGACCATCTGTTCCACCATCTTGCGGATGGCTTCTGGATCCCGGCTCATCAGGATGCGGCTGTCGCCCTCACCCGCAATGAAACAGTCTTTGTGGCGCCGGGCGATGGCGCGATAGTCCGTGTAGGGCTCCGAGATGATACCGATGGCCCCGCAGGCCATCACATCATCCGCGAAGGCGTCCATGCACCCGTCCGACATGAAGATGACATCCTTCCCAGCTGCCTTAACGATGCTCCAGAACTCTTCGTAGCGAGGGAAGATATGGCGGCGCATCCACTCCGGTGAGCAGACCGGGCCGCGGGATGTTACGATGTCGTCGTGGCAGATGACGAAGTTCACCGGAAGCCGTGCGAACACCCGGAAGACGCGCCGGTTGATCTCTGCGAACTCCTCCAGGATGCGCTCGAACCGCTCATCCAGACAGATCTCAAGAAACAGCTCCCAGCCGAAGGTCAGGAGCGGCCACATGAACATCGTGTTGTAGAAGCCGCAGGAGGCCGAACTGCCCTCCGGAGCGCGGTCTCCCCATTCGGCCGGGTAAAGGGAGCGGTAAAACCGGTAAAGCGCCTCCTCATCGCGATAGTCGCGGGACTCGACCACGGGAATGTTGGTGAAGTCACCCTGTTCCAGCGGGGAAAAGGCCAGCGCCTGCTCAGCGTCCCGGAAGTTCTTGCCCCAGTCCCAGTGCCAGCTGAATCCGCTGCCCCAGCGGACGGCGTGACGGCCTTCCTGCACCTCGGCTGAGGAATGCTCGCGTCCGTCAAGCTCTGGCCGGGGGACGGGGGTGTCGTCTTCCGGCACGGGTAGATCGAGAAAGGGATAGAGCTCCCTCATCCGCAGGCGGCACAGACGGGGGTGTTCATAGTAGTCTATGCCGGTGATGTAGGTCTCGGCGTCCGGACAGGACCAGTGTTCCCAGTGGGGGATCCGGTCGGGAGCCATTCCCTTGAAGGCCATATATCGCGCGTCCATATCCGCAGGGAACCTTCTCTCAGGCGTTAGAGCATTCCTTCTCTCCTGGCGCCTATCCTTCGACATGGAAGGAATCCCGCTACCAGCCGCGCAATAGGGCAGTATGAGCGTTGCGTCCCCTTCCGATTCCTGCCCGGCCGAGCCGGGCAGCCGCCCGGGTATCCGGGCAAGGGCGTTCGTCGTTGGCTTGCTCCTTATCCCTCTGGCCGGACGCTGGATCTTCGAAGCGGAGATCGTCCGGTATACGTTCCCCACGTGGGCGGCTCCGTTCTACCACGCGGTCTTCATTCTGTTCCTTTTGACCCTCGCGACAGGTCTGGCAAATAGAGTTTTCCGGCGCACGGTGCTTACAGGTCTGGAGCTTCTATGCGTCTACGTGATGGTCTCCGTGGCGTCGGCCATCATGTCCACGGATATGCTGGGGATCCTTATCACCATCATGGGGTTCCCGGCCCGTTTCGCCAGTCCAGAGAATCGCTGGGACGAGTTGTTCCGAGGGAACCTGCCGGAGTGGCTGATGGTGAGGGATCAGAAGGTCCTCACGGGGTTCTACGAGGGGGGCGAAAGTTTCTTCCAGCCGGAAGTGGTGCGGGTATGGCTTGCGCCGTCCCTGTGGTGGATGCTTTACGCGGCCGCTCTCTTCCTGGTATACGCGTGCCTTGCCAACCTGCTTCGGAAGCAGTGGGCAGACGCCGAGCGCCTGACTTTTCCCATTGTGCAGTTACCCCTGGCGATGGTGGAAGATCCCCGGCGGTTTTTCACGCACCGCCTGATGTGGATCGGGTTCGCAATCGCCGGCGGGATCACCCTGATGAACGGTCTGCACATGCTCATCCCGGCAGTACCAGAGATCCCCATCAAGCGGCGTCCCTTTGACATTTTCACCGTCCCCCCGTGGAATGCGGTGCCCCGGGTGAGCGTTTCGTTCTACTTCTTCGCCATCACGCTGGGGTTTTTGATGCCTCTGGACCTGTCGTTTTCCATCTGGGGGTTCTTCTTTCTCTACCTGGCCCAGCGCATTGCAAGCGCGGCTGTGGGTCTGGATTACTTCGAGCAGTTCAAGCCGGGGGATCAGGC
>JBBFLP010000063.1:3573-10104 GCA_037478975.1 Armatimonadota bacterium | reverse complement strand
CTGCACGGAATGGGTCCTCACGATGTACTGACGCGGCTGATCGGTCCGGAGAACATCCCCAAGCCGTCACTTGGCGCGCTTTCTCTGTTCTACTGGCAGGACAGGGTGTTCCGCAGCCATCCGATGCCGCATCAACTGGAAGCGCTCCGGCTCGCCGGGGATCCGGGTAGAGCGCGCAGGGAGATGATGCACGCGGTGCTGCTTGCGGGCCTGGTGGGGATCCCGGTGGCGTTTCTGGTATACCTCTGGGGATTCTACGAGCTGGGAGCTGCCACCGCCCGCGTGAAGGAGTGGGGCACCGGCTACGGTTGGGAAACCTTTCCGCGTTTGCAGGGGTGGTTGACAGACCCGGCCGCCGCGGCGCACGGCAAGCTTTCAATGGTTGCGTTGGGGGTATTGATCGCCGCTTCGCTGTCCGTAGCGCGGAGCCGGATCATGGGATTTCCCCTCCATCCGCTGGGTTTCGCTGTGGCATCGAGCTGGGGCGTCTGGCACCTGTGGATGCCCATATTCATCGGCAGCCTGTGCAAGGCGGTGGTGTTGAGGACCGGCGGACTGAAGCTCTACCGCAACGCCACGATGTTCTTTTTCGGCCTGATGCTGGGAGAGTTCGTCGTCGGTTGTGGCTGGACCCTTTTCGGCATCGCTTTCGGCGTCAGGGCGTATGATTTCTGGCCCTGAGGGCACTCAGTTTGCGGCTGCCGGGCGCAGAGGAAGGGACGTGACGTGCAACTGAAGCTTCTGGACAACGGGGACGAGAAACCGCGGAAGCGCCGGCGGTCCCGCTCTGAAAGGACACTACCCTACAGCGATATAGACCTGTCCCGCTGGCAGGACTACGCGGATGTCTCGACGGACTCCCTCTGGATCATCCCGTCGCGCAGCCGCGAGGGCGGGCACAAGCTGGATTACTGGGGCAATTTCGTCCCGCAGATTGCTCGCCAGGTCTTTCAGCGGTTCAGCAAAAAGGGCGACATCGTGCTGGACCTGTTCCTGGGTAGCGGAACGTCCGCCATCGAGGCGGTGAATCTGGGGAGGCGTCTCATCGGGGTAGAAATAGATGAGGGCCTGGCCGAGCAGGTGCGCCGCAAGCTGGGCGCGGATGCCGAGTCGCAGGGCATCCATATCCTTGCGGGAGATTCCTCATCGCGGCGGATCCTCAGACCCATCCGCAGGCTGCTGGAGTCAGAGGGGCAGGATCACGTCCAGCTTCTGGTGCTGCACCCCCCGTACCACAACATCATCCGCTTCACTCCGCACGAGCGCGACCTTTCCAATGCGCCGGATACGGATTCCTTCCTGCGTGCGTTCCGGCGCGTGGCCCGTATCGGGTTCGAACTGCTGGAGGCGGGACGGTTCGCGGCGCTGGTCATCGGCGACAAATACGAGGACCGCGAGCTTGTGCCCCTGGGCTTCCTTACGATGCAGCAGATGGTGAAAGCGGGGTTCCGAGTAAAGTCCATCGTGGTGAAGAACATCGTGGGGAACGAGAGGGGCAAGGGCAAGGCCACCAACCTCTGGCGCTACCGTGCTCTGGCCGGCGGGTTTTACATCTTCCGGCACGAGTACGTCATCATCTTCCAGAAGCCGTAACCCGCTAAGTGTGTGGGCCTCCCAAGGGAAGGGAGTCAGGCCGGGGGCGGGGAACTGCTCACTCAGGCGGCCCGGTGGCCCGGGTGTGCCGATGACCACAGAGGAGGTGCCGACAAGTGTCTCTCACCCTGCCTGTTGTTACAGTCACTGCACGGACACTGCCCGAGGCCTGGGAGCAGGCTGTTGTGGAGACGTGGAAGTCTGGAGCGGTCATCCCCACTCAGTATGACCGGCCCGGCGACCCTCCCAGCAGGGACTGCACGGCGGTCATTGTGGTGCAGGAACCGCTGGCGGAGCCTCGCATCCACCGGGCATTCCCAGGCGGCATCGTGGAGCTGGAATGCTACCGCCAGGAGGTGGTGGACGGCATCCATGACCACTGGGTGGACCCCGCGGCAGGCAAGTGGGAGTACACGTATCACGAACGGTTGGCGGCCTACAGCGTGCCCGGTCTGGCGGAGCCGGTGGATCAGATCGCGTACATCATCGACGCCCTGACGGATGCTCCGCACACGCGGCGTGCGCAGGCCATCACCTGGAAGCCCTGGGAAGACGCCGGCATTCAGGACCCCGCCTGCTTGCAGCGCATCTGGTGCCGTATCTTCGGGGACGAACTGGTGATGAACATCCATATGCGCTCAAACGACGCGTTCAAGGCAGCGTTTATGAACATGTATGCTTTTACCGACCTCCAGCGCCTCATCGCCGAGCGCGTTTCCGAGAGGCTGGGACGCCCGGTCAGGGTGGGCCAGTATACGCACATCGCGGACAGTTTTCATATCTACGGATCTTACTTCGATGAGTTCGAGGGTTTTCTGAGAAGTCTGAAAGCCCGCTCCTTCGAGGAGCGCACCTTCCGCACGGAGGACGTTGAGGATATCATCGCGGAAGCCCGGGAGCAGATCGCGCGGTCGCTGGCGGCGGAGGCTGAAACAGGCAGAAAGGGGCTTTAGTCCTGAGACAGTGCGCACGCCGGCGGCAGACCCGGGGGAGGAACAGCGCGTTTGACAGGCTGCGGTGAGGGCCGGTATACTCCGGCACGATGAGCATCGCCGGCGGCGTGACTGGCGAATGGACGTGGAAGGGACCACGGGGGAGCGCCGCCGGATCCGGTATCGCCGACCAAGCCGATCGCCTGGGCTTCCGGCAGTGACAACACTGTGCGGGCTGCCCGGGCGTTTTTGTGCGCAGGCAGCCGCCATCTAGATGGAGTGAACGGACATGGCTGCAAGGATCAAGAGAGCTCTGATCAGCGTATCGGACAAGACGGGAGTGGTGGACTTTGCGAAAGGTCTGTCAGCTCTGGAAGTGGAGCTTGTGTCGACCGGCGGAACTGCCCGGGCTCTGCGTGAAGCGGGTCTGGATGTTCGCGACATCAGCGACCTCACGGGCTTTCCAGAGATGCTGGACGGGCGGGTCAAAACGCTCCATCCAAAGGTCCACGGGGGCATCCTGCACATTCGCGGCAATCCGGCACACGAGTCGGCCATCCGCGAGCACGGCATCCTCCCGATCGATCTGGTCTGCGTGAATCTTTATCCCTTCCGCCAGACGGTGGCGCGGCCGGATGTGACTCTGGAGGAAGCGGTTGAGAACATTGACATCGGGGGGCCGTCTATGGTCCGGTCCGCCGCCAAGAACTACCGTGACGTGGTCGTGGTGGTGGATCCTTGTGATTACGGCCGCGTACTGGAAGCATTGCGAAACGAAGGGGACGTTTCGCTGACTCTTCGCGCTGAGCTGATGGTGAGGGCATTTCAGCATACAGCCGCCTACGATGCTGCCATAGGCACCTGGATGAGCCGGAATCTGGAGATGCAACGTCCGCCGGAGCGGTTCCCCGCCACGCTGACCCTTTCGTGGGACCGGGTGCAGACGCTGCGTTATGGAGAGAATCCTCATCAGTCTGCCGCGTTCTATGCCGACCCGGCGTTTTCAGGCATCTCCCTTGCTCGCGCCCGGCAGCTTGGGGGCAAGGAGCTGTCTTTCAACAATATTATGGACCTGGACGCCGCGCTGGAGACGGTTCTGGAGTTCGAGGAACCGGCCTGCTGCATCGTCAAGCATACCAATGCGTGTGGGCTCGCCGTCCGTGACGATGCCGCTGCTGCGTTTCGGGCGGCTCTGGAGGGTGACCCGGTCTCTGCGTTCGGGGGCATCATTGCCTTGAACCGGCCAGTGGACGCCGCGTGCGCCGAGGCTATCACCGGACCGAATACCTTCTTCGAGGCTGTCATTGCTCCGGGGTATGCTTCGGATGCCCTGGAGGCACTCAAGACGCGGAAGAAGTGGGGCGCTAATCTGAGGATCCTTGAGGTGGATCTCTCCAGTGGTCTGCGGGATCCTTTCTCCTTCCGCCGCGTGGCGGGCGGGATGCTGGCCCAGGACGCCGACCTTGCGGATCTGGATGAAGAAAAGCTTCAGGTGGTCAGCCGCCGCGCGCCCACTGAAGAGGAGATGAGAGATCTGCGCTTTGCCTGGAAGGCCGTCAAGCACATTAAGTCCAACGCCATTGTTCTGGCGCGCGACAGGATGCTGATAGGGGTCGGCGCCGGACAGATGAACCGGGTAGGCTCTGTGCGCATAGCCGCGGCCCATGCCGGCGAGCGAGCGCGGGGGAGCGTGCTTGCTTCAGATGCGTTCTTCCCTATGCCCGACGGCCCGGAGGAGGCGGCGAAGGCCGGTGTGACCGCCTTCATCCAGCCGGGCGGATCTGTGAAGGACGCCGAGGTCATCGCAGTGGCCGACCGCTATGCGATGGCGGTCGTGCATACGGGCATCCGCCACTTCAAGCATTGATCCCTGCCATCTGAAGGAAGAAAGTCAGTCACTGTGATCGTGGGAAGGGGGAGGCTCCAGTCCTCCTTCCCACGCCGGGCTGACGCGCTCGATGAGTTGCGCCACCGCAAGGCATACCAGTTCAGAGACTTCATCCACAGTAGCTGTATGTTCAAGGGTGCTAAGGAAATGCTCCGATAGTTGCACTCCATTGCGGTGAAGCGTTTGCCGGGCGGTCACCGGACCGATCTGCGCCAAGCGGGTAGGCAGCCCCGGACTGTCACTCTGGAGAGAGACACCGGCGGGCAAGGACTGGATGAAATACTCCATCATCCGCGCCACCACCACCGCAAGCTCCGCGCGCGTCACACACTTACTGCCCCGGAATGTTCCGTCAGGATAGCCGAACAGCACGCCGATGTCCTTGAGTCTCTGCACCGAGGAGGCGTAAGGGTCGGACGGCAGCACATCAGGGAACGGTCCCTGGGCGTATGCCGGTGCAAGGGTGAGGATAGCAAGGACGAGTATAAGAAATCGGGTCATTATTGAACATTCCTGCTCTGTTGCGCGCCGTGGGGACCGGGGTGCCACGGGATGTCATTTCTGGGACGGGTAAGCGCTGCCAGGGTCATTCCATGCCGAGAGCGATCTGGCTGTCGCGGATGGCTTTCATCTCCTCAAGCGCACGGCCCGTTCCCAGCGCGACGCACGAAAGCGGGTCCTCAGCCACGTGCACGGGGATATTGGTCTCCAGCGCCAGCAGCCGGTCAATGCCCCGGAGCAGCGCTCCACCCCCGGTGAGCATGATGCCGCGCTCGATGATGTCGCTTGCAAGCTCGGGAGGTGTCTTCTCCAACGTGGACTTCACCATGTCCACAATCAGCGCCACGGGCTCCGAGATGGCCGACCGGATCTCCTCGCTGGTGACTTCGACGGTCTTTGGAAGGCCCGCCAGCAGATCCCGCCCGCGCACTTCCATCCGCAGCTCGGTCTCCAGCGGATAGGCAGAGCCGATCTTGAACTTGATCTCCTCCGCGGTCCGCTCCCCGATCATCAGGCTGTACGTGTTGCGGATGTGGCGGATGATGACTTCGTCAATCTTGTTACCGCCCACCCGGATGGAATCGCTGACCACGATACCATCCAGAGAGATGACCGCCGCATCGGATGTCCCTCCGCCGATGTCCACCACCATGTTGCCGCCCGGGGAGCTGATGGGTAGTCCCGCGCCTATCGCTGCCGCCATCGGCTCCTCGATGGTATACGCCTCTCCGGCGCCGGCCGCCCGGGCTGCCTGAATGACGGCCCGGCGCTCCACGTTGGTTACGCCGGAAGGCACGGACACCAGCACCCTGGGCTTGAAGAGGCGCGCGCGCCCGCACACTTTGGCCAGGATGTACTCCAGCATCTTCTGCGTGGTGGTGTAGTCTGCGATCACCCCCTCGCTGAGAGGCCGGATGGCAACAATGTTGCCCGGCGTTCTGCCCAGCATCATACGGGCCTCTGTGCCTACCGCAAGGATCTTCTTGGTCTTCTCTGAGACGGCTACTACCGATGGTTCCCGGAGGACTATTCCCTTGCCTTTGCGGAAAACGATGATATTCGCGGTGCCCAGGTCTATCCCGATATCGGGGGTCATTGCGAACAAGGCAACGCCTCCCCGCTCAAGACGCTGGCTCCCAGCGCCCGGAGCTTATCTTCAAAATTCTCGTAGCCGCGCTGGATGTGCTCCACATCCGAGATCTCTGTGACCCCTTCGGCCGCCAGAGCGGCAATCGCCAGGGCAGCTCCCGCCCGCAGGTCTGTTGCTGTAACCTGAGCGCCCTGCAGGTAAGGCACTCCCCGGATGACCGCTACGCGGTTTTCCGTGTATACGTCCGCGCCCATCCGCTTCAGTTCGTTCAGATAACGGAAGCGATGCTCATATACCTTTTCGGTGATGATGGATGTCCCATCGGCGGTGGTGAGCACAGCGCCCATCGGCTGTTGCAGGTCCGTCGGGAATCCGGGGAAGGGCATGGTCACTATGTCTGTCGCGATGAAACGCCTGTTTGCCGTTACCCGCAAGCCCGCGGCGTCCTCGTCCACAGTTGCTCCGATCTCTCGCATCTTCTGCAAGACGGCGGAGCAGTGCTCGGGCACGGCGTTGCGGATGAAGAT
>JBBFLP010000063.1:0-3473 GCA_037478975.1 Armatimonadota bacterium | reverse complement strand
ATGGCCAGCGCGCCGTTCTTGCTGCCGCTGGCAGTAAAGTCGCCGGACAAGCGCCGGCCGCCTTCAATCAGTATTTTCGCCACGTCCTCGCGTCCCCCGAGCAGACCAGATCCCGGATTCTCCGGCCCATCCTTGGGCCGGGCCGGCCGCCACCCGGTAAAGTATACAGGTCCGTCTTGCCCTGTGTCAAACCAGCGCCTTTTGCTATCCCGGGAGGGGACCGGCCTCCGGCCAGCGCTGCCGGATCAGCCCGTAGAACGCCTTCATCGCCTGGGAGACATACTTGTCCTGCCGCTGGATGGCACAGGTCTGGCGGACAAGCTCGGCTCCAGCGATAGCCACTGTATGCAATCCGGAATGCTCCGACTCGCCGGAAACGGCAGTTTCGGGAACGATGCTGACCAGCACGCCCGTCCTTACCACTTCCTTGATGGATTCCAGGCTGGAGAGCTCCATAGCCACGTTGATTGTGATCCCGTGTTCGCCCAGTTTCCGGTTCAGGAACCTCCGGAAGCCGCTGTCGGGGGGTAGCATGACGAAACGATGCTGGGGGAGTTCCGCGAGGGAGATCGTGTGCCTGGTGGCCAGGGGATGCCCGGTCCCGGCGATTGCCACGCACCGTTCCCGGTAGATTGGGATGCGCTGCAGCCCATCCTGAGAGGTCTCCGATGCGATGATGGCCAGGTCCAGTTCGTCCTCCATTACCTGGGATACCAGCTCGGACGTGCGCCCGATGCGCACCTGCAGTTCCACGCCCGGCCAGCGCCGGTAATACTCCGCAAAGAGCCCGGAAAGTGTGAAGATGCTGGGCGTGGCTCCCGCGCCCACCCGCAGCAGTCCACGTTCAAGACGCTGCAGGTCGCTGATCTCGACGGCGAACTCCGCCTCCATCTTAAGGATCTGGCGGGCGTAGCGCTCCAGGATCCGGCCGGCGTCGGTCAGCACGACGTTGCGCGGCCGCCGTTCGAAAAGTTGCAGTCCCACGGCCTGCTCCAGTGTTCTTATCTGGACGCTGACCGCAGGTTGACTTAGGGCAAGAGATTCCGCCGCTCGGGTGAAGCTTCCGGTTCGGGCCACTTCTACCAGAGCGCGAAGTTGATCCAGGGTCCAGTGTCCTGTCATTGTACAGGGTTATACCAGCAAGAGGAATATTTCGCTTGCATTATGCTGGGAATCGAATACAATAGCATGTCGAGCGCGGCTCCCGAGGGAGCCGCTGTTTGTTTTGCGAAAGGACACCGGACCAATGCCCGCAACAGTGGTGGTCGGACTCCAGTGGGGGGACGAGGCGAAGGGCAAGATTGTAGACTATCTGGCATCGGACGCCTTCGCGGTGGTGCGCTACAACGGAGGCAACAACGCCGGCCATACGGTGGTCGTCGGAGACCAGGTCTACAAGTTCCACACCGTGCCGGCAGGCATTCTGCATTCCAATGTGCGCGCCGTCATTGCGGACGGGGTGGTCATAGACCCTTCGGTGCTTGCCGGTGAGATCTTTTCTCTGCAGTCGCGGGGGGTGGACGTCTCGCGTCTGGCCATCTCCCATTCGGCGCACATCATCATGCCGTGGCACCGGCTGATTGACCGCCTGGAGGAGACACACCGCGGCTCCCAGAAGATCGGCACCACCGGTCGCGGTATCGGACCGTGCTATCAGGACAAGTACGGCCGCTGGGGCATCCGGGTATGCGATCTGATCGAACCAGCCCGTTTCGAGCGCCGCGTGCAGGACGTTCTGCCCTATAAGAACGCTGTCATCACGAAGGTCTTCGGGGGAGAGGCGCTTTCCGCTCCGGAGATCCTGGAGGAGTATTCGTCCTACGCCGACGTCATCCGTCCGATGGTCACGGAGACCTCTCAAATGCTGATGAAGGCGGTGGACGAGGGACGGAACCTGCTGCTGGAAGGCGCGCACGGCTCGCTACTGGACATTGATCACGGGACTTATCCCTATGTGACCTCGTCCCATCCCATTGCGGGAGGCGCTACGGTGGGAACCGGGCTGGGACCGCGTGATATTACGGATATCGTCGGCGTGGCCAAGGTCTACACCACTCGCGTGGGAGAGGGCGTCTTTATGACGGAGCTCCACGGAGATCAGGGCGAGGCCATACGCCGGAAAGGCGGCGAGTTCGGCACCACCACCGGACGGCCCCGCCGGTGCGGCTGGTTCGACGCCGTAGCCGTGCGGTACGCCTGCCGTCTGAGCAGCTGCTCCCGCATGGCGCTGATCAAACTGGACGTTCTGACAGGAATGCCCACGCTGCGCGTGGCTGTTGCCTATGAGCTTGAGGGAGCCCGGATGACGGAGTTCCCTCAGGACACCGAGGTGCTGGAGCGGGTACGGCCGGTCTACGAGGAGCTGCCCGGATGGAGCGAGCCAGTGGACGGAGCCCGGCGGATGGCTGACCTTCCAAAGAATGCGCGTGCCTACATAGACAGGCTTCAGGAGTTGTGCGGCACTCCCGTCTGGGCGGTTTCCGTCGGGGAGCGCCGGGACCAGACCATCATCGTGGAGTAAGTCCCGCCCCGTCCAGAGATAGCGGGCAGGGCGACGGCGCAACAAACCTGTCCATTCGGACCGGCTGGAATTGCCGTCGCCCGGCCGGATTCCCTATAATACTCACGGATGGGCCGCTAGCTCAGGGGTAGAGCATCTCCCTTTTAAGGAGAGGGTCATTGGTTCGAATCCAATGCGGCTCATTCCTTCACCGTATTCCCGTGATAGCCAACATCACGGGTGACGCCTGGCTTCCTCGTTCCCCCACGAAATCCACGGTGGTGATCGTCTTTTCCGGGTGAGGGTTGTCCCACGGCAGCATTCGCAGGCGTATGGCCTTCCCGGATCTGGTCTGTCCCTTCCAGGCGGCCTGATAGGCGATGGTGGGGCGATTGTCCTGCCAGCTCATCGTGTTCACGCCGTACTTCAACGGGATCTCCTCCGCGGTCCCGTCTTCGTAGCGGATGATGTAGCGGCCGATCAGGCGGTCGGAACCGTCCGGGAACGCCGTTGTGTGCAGGAACCAGAGTTGCTTTGCCCTGGAGCCGATTTCGATACCCCGGACGGCGTCCGGGAAGGTTGCGGTGACGGCCGGTCCGCTCAGCATGATTGCGGCCGCGCGTCCTCCGGCGCTGCTCAGGATGCGGAAGGTAACGCTCCCCAAGCGCCGGTCTCCGGCCCGGAGGGCGGAGAAGTCCTCTCCGGGTCCTGCTCCAATCCAACCGGGTCTGTCGGGCAGGTCACGCAGGGACGCGTTGGCATATGCTCCTAGCTGCACCGCGAACATCTCGCCTTCGGCAAGACGGGGCATATCCGGATGGGAACCGTCAGGATACCACCGTTGCAGAAAGACCTGCTCGGCCTCGTACGGCATAGCGTCGAGCGGTGGCCTCCCGGGGGACCACGCCCATTCCGCGCCCAGCACGTACTGGAACATCTGCTCGGGCCACTGTTTCATCACCTGGTCCGCTGT
>JBBFLP010000062.1:0-13125 GCA_037478975.1 Armatimonadota bacterium | reverse complement strand
GCGGCCTGAAGCCAGGTGGAATGCGCAAGACGGGTGTATCCGGCGATGGTGAAGGGATAGAACGCCACCTCGAACGTGCCGGGACCGAAGCCGGCTATCGGCCGCTGGCGCGCCATCTCCACCGTTCCCTTCCACGTGAAGACGCGGAACTCCAGGCTGTGACCCTCCTGTGCGGCGGCTTGCACGCGCTGGCCGGCGGGTCTGCCCGCCGCGACAGCCGCCACCACACAGATCGCCGCAATGGCCGCCAGGCGCAAGGCTCTGCGACGGTCAAAGGCGCGCCCGATGGCCGAGCACACCAGCAGAACCGCCACGCCCGCCGCGAGCGCCAGCAGTCCGGCGCGCGCGCCGCTCAGGAACAGCGCCGCCGTCTGGAGCGCGGCCGCCACCCCCGCCAGCGCCGCGGTCCATCTCCTCTCCGCCTGCATAGCCAGCCCCAGCGTCAACATCAATGAGACAACCAGATAGCCCGCCAGGAAACCGGGATTATAGAAGCTGGAGAAGATGCGCCAGCCTGCCTCACCCGCACGCACGTGGGCCAGGTACTCCGACAGCCCGAGCACCGACACAGCAGTTCCACCCACTGCGACCCCCGCCGCACACCAGACGGCCGCGGTGCCAGCCGGTCCGCCCCACAGAGCGGTCACGAACACCGCCGTCGCACAAACCAGCTCCAGCATCCGGGGGATCGTCCGTTCGGGGCTGACGGTGTAAATGGCGCTGATCAGAGTGAACGCTCCAAGGGCTGCGGCCAGCTGCCACGCGGGGAAAAGCTCCAGATGCGCTCTCCCCGTTCCCAGCGCCCAGCCCAGAGGAAGGGCGCAAAACAGCAGGATGAGCAGCAGCACCGGCAGCTCGTCCAGAGTCTGCATGGTGCCGGCGGACAGGGGCGCGATGGCCAGGGCCAGCGCCGCGGACCACCCCGGCAACCGGAGCGCCAGCCCGGCCCAGTCCACGCCGCTCGCCCCCCGCGGCGCGCTCATTCGCCCTTTCTCAGCCATCCGTGCAGTTTATTCCTTCCGATGAAGTAAGCAGCCCGCAGCACCAGCCCCGGCGGCGTGATGACCCGCTCCAGCACCCCGGCGCGCGGCCGGTAATGCGTCCGGTAGAAGATGTACATACTGCGGTGGTGATGGTAGATCATCCGGTTGGGCATCAGGTCGCTCGCCCGGGCCTTCTTATGCGTCACTTCGGCGTCCGCGCAGAACCAGACCTCCCATCCTGCCTGACGGGCCCGCCAGCACAGATCCACATCCTCCACATACATGTAGTATCGCTCGTCGAAGCCTCCCAGCTCCCGCAGGGCTTCCTCGCGGATCAGCATCGCGGAGCCGCTGACCCAGTCCACCTGCCGGGAGTCACGGTGATCCCAGTCACTCTGAAGGTAGCGGCGCGTGTGGGGATTGTCCGGGAACAGCCTTCCCAGAATGCTGTGACGGTACAGGGCAGCCATCAGCGTGGGGAAGGCACGCGCCGAGTGCTGGATGGAACCGTCCGGATTCAGCACACGCGGTCCGATGACCGCCGCCCGCGGGTGCGCCTCAGCAAAGTCCAGCAGGGCCTTCAGGCAACCCGCCGCGACGGTGGCGTCCGGGTTCAGGACGAACCGGTAGCGTCCCCGGGCGGCCGCGAAGGCACGGTTGTGACCGGCGGCAAACCCCAGATTCCGATCCATCCGCAAGAGGCGCACCACCGGGAACAGGCTCTGAACGGCATCGGCCGAGAAGTCCTGCGAGTTGTTGTCCACCACCGTCACATCGCAGAAGACTCCCCCCGTCTGAAACACGCATCCCGAGGGAAGGCATCTGCACTCGCGGGGAATGAGGCTGGAGAGACATTCCAACAGGTCGCTGCGCGTGTTCCAGTTCACAATGGAGACACTGATGTCCGGGACTGTGGGAGAATCCGGGCTCACCGTGCGGCTACCCTCCGCGCACTGAGCGTCCGGCCCACGCAGTTCAGCCAGGAGACAAGGCTTGCAAGCGCGATGGCGATCGCAGGGGTGCGCCCGCGCAAGTTCTTACGATAGAACCGCACCAGCCCGCGGTGCGATTCGGCGAACAAGGCTGCCCCCCCTTTTTTCGTGCCCGCCCCTCCCACGTGCAGCACCCGCGCATCCGCCACGAACCAGATCTCCCAGCCAGCCTGGCGCACCCTCCAGCAGAAGTCCACGTCATTGAACAGGATGGGGAAGTCTTCGTCGAAGAGCCCGAGCTGCTCCACCACGCTCCTGCGCACCGCCCAGCAGGTGGCCATGGGCTGGTCCACCTGCCGGGTGTGGTGATGGTCGAACCAGGTCATCCGGTAGGCGCCGAGCAGCCTGCTCCGGGGAAACAGGATGTGAAGCCGCATGGCCGTGAACAGGATGCTCATCGGCCAGGGGAAGGAGCGGCAGGAGTCCTGCACCGTACCATCAGGGAACACAAGCTGGGGCGCGGCGATGGCGGCGGAAGGGTGGCTCTCCAGGAAGTCCAGCAGGATGTCCAGCGCGCCTTCGGTCACCTGCGTATCGGGATTCAGCAACACCAGATGCTCGCCCGTGCTGTGTCTGAGCGCCAGGTTGTTTCCCGCCGCGAAACCCAGGTTCTCACGCTGCAGTAGAAAGTGGACTTCAGGGAACTCCCGGCGGAAAGCGGCCTCGTCGAAGTCGTCGCTTGCGTTATCCACCACGATGACCTCCTGCCCGCCGCTGGCCGGATGGCGCCGCAGCGAGAGCAGCAGCTCGCGAAGCAGCTCCGACGTGCGCCAGTTAACGATCAGGACCGAACAGCGCATCGCACAGGCTCCGCAGATCCGGGAAGACGGCGTCGGCCCCCGCAACGTCATAATATCCGGGCTCCCGTCCGCCCAGCAGCCCCACGGTGCGGCAGCCGGCCTCCCGCCCGGCCCGGATGTCCATGAGGTGGTCCCCCACCATCAGCGCCTTTTCGGGCGGCACACAGAGCACCTTCAGCGCCTCGTGGAGGTGAAGCGGGTCAGGTTTGGTGCGGGAAACGTCCTCGCGGGCGAGCCACACGTCCACCTTCACAGGCAGCATCCCGATCAAGACGCTGGCCGCCCGGCGGCAGTTGCGCGTGACGATACCCGTCCGGATGTCCCGCTGCCGCAGCCCCTGCAATAGTTTGGCGCATCCCTCCATCAGCCGGGCGCGCGTCAGGGACTGCATCTCCATCTCCTCCAGCATCTCCCAGGCCAGCCGCCGGAAGTCTTCGGCCTGCGGGCGGGGCATCGTGCCGGCAGCATCCTCGATGATGGAGAGGATGTCCCTGTCCGCCAGCAGGTCGGGGTCCGCGCCGTGGCGCGCGCAAAGCTCCAGCGTCCGGCGCTTCATCAGGGTGAAGTCTATATTGGTCTCCACCAGAGTGCCGTCCAGGTCGAACAGGACGGCGGCGATATCCTGCAGCAGCGGCGGGAGTTCAGACACATCAGGGATGATACCGGCCCGGCCCCGGCCCGTCAATCACGGCTCCTCACAGAACGGAATGTTTGGGCGACAGGTTCGCACGGGAAAAATTACCAGTTTTTTGTCCATGGGCGTTGACAACGCGCCCGAATAGCGGTAAAAGGGTAGTGTTATTGGTCCACTGACCGCTAAGGTTTCCGGCGCAATGCGCCGGATCAGAGGTGCAAGGGGGCGCCCGTGCTCCGACGTATAACCCACCTCCCTCGGGTTGTCCCCTTGCCCCACGTTTGTACAGGGTTCCCTCGACTTTTCATCTTACGTTGTTTCCGCACTCCTGGCTGTCCACCCTCCTGAGACGCAGACTTCCTGCCCGGACCGCCACTCTGTCCTTCACCTCCGTCTGACGGATTACAGAACTCTCAAAAACCCTGTGAGCTATCCGGTGCCGCTGTGGTAGAACACGGGTGGAGGAAGACTGCGGAACTTCAGGCACCGCCCTCTGTGCGGTAAGGCATCAGGTTCCGTCAGCGTCGAAACGGTTTTGCGCGGGGGCCTCGCGCTCCGCGCGCAAGACGGGCGCCGTGCTCGCCATCCTCCTCCCGCGGCGCCCGGTTTTCTTCTTTTTGCTCCCCTCCTCGCTCTTTTCTCCTGGCGTTGCCCGGCGGCATCCCTTCCGGTATAATGGACCGGCGCGTCCGCAGCCCGTCCTGCGTGAACAAGAGTGGGTCCCGGCGCGTCTAAGGGTTAAAGAGGACCGCATGAGATCTCGACCGTTTTTCGCAATCGTCGCTGCCGCGGCCGGCCTGGTCTGTCTGAGTCCTGCGGGGGCGCAGGCCGAAGACTGGCTGCTTCCGCGGAACAATCCCCAACTCACGAACTCCACCCTGGAACCGATGCGGGCGCCGCTTGCGCTCGCGTGGAGATTCGGGACGGGCGCTCAGGATCCGGGCAACCGCTCCCAGCCGGCAGTGGCGGGGAATACGGTGGTATTTGCTGCCGGCAGGCGCGTCTATGCCCTGGATACCCTCACGGGGGCGCAGAAGTGGGTGTATCCCTCGGACCAGGCGCTGGGCAGCGTCATCCGCAGCAGCATCGCCATCTACTCCAACCGGGTCTATTTCGGGGCGAGCGACGGAGATGTCTATCAACTCTCTCTTTCCGACGGACGGCTGATCGGGGTGTATCATACGGGCGGGCCGGTGCGATCCTCGCCCATCATCGAGGACGGGCGTCTGTTCATCGGCTCGGACGACAACGCCCTGCACTCCATTGACCCGCTCTCCGGCGAGCCGTTCTGGCTGGGAGGATTCCGCACGCGGGATGATGTTCCCACCATTCCTGCTGTCTCCGGCGGGCTGGTCTATTTTGCTTCGCGGGACACGTTTCTGTATGCGGCCGGCGCGCAGACGGGCCGGCTGTTCTGGATGTACCGGATCCCCGTCCCGGTCATCAACGTCAATCCCGTGGTGGGCGGGGATTCCGTATTTCTGGCTGCCGGAAGCCAGCTCTTATCGTTCAGCGCGCGCGGGGGAGTGCGGCGCTGGCAGTTGACCTTCCCGGCAGAGATCGCCGCGCCTCCGGCTCTGGCGGATCAGGTGCTTTATGTGCCCCTGCGCAACGGCAAGATGTACGCCGTGTTGACCAATGGAAGACTAGCCTGGGAGAAGCCGGTCGAGACGGTCTTCCCGCTGCGCTCATCGCCGATGGTGGCAGGCAACATCGTGGTGACGGCGGCCGAGCGGGGCGTGATCTCAGCCTTCGACGTGGAGACGGCCGAACTGGTCTGGCGGTATGTGCTGCCCCCTATTGTGGAAGGCACGAGAAAGCGCTTCAATAACGTGGAAGCCTCCCCGGTCTGGTCGAACGGGGGGCTCTATGTGGTGGCGGATGATGGCGCGCTTTACTGCTTCCGCCCCGAGGCGCCGGACAACGAGGCACCGGAGATCTTCTTTCTGACCCCTTCCCCCGGTATGCAGGTATCCGGAAGCCCGCCGCTCAAGATGTCGGCTGCCATCGAGGACCGGGGCTCCGGAATCGTGCCGGATTCCATTTCGATGCTTCTGGACGGCCAACCGGTGGAGCACAAGTTCGACCCTGATTCGGGCATGGTGAGCTACAGCACCCCTCTGGGAGCGATGCAGACCCCGCTTCAGGATGGACGCCACGAGATCACGGTGCAGGCTCTGGACTGGAAGGGCAATGCGCTGAATTTCACCTGGTCGTTTGTGGTGGACAATTCCCTGCCCAAGCCTCGCGTGCGGGCTCCCCGTCCCGCCGCACCGGCGCCCAGCCGCACCACCGGGCGTCCGGGCGCTCAGGAGACGCAGCCCGGGGCTGGAGAAGGGGAACGGCGTGACTGGGGCCGGGGGCGCGGCCGGGGCGATGACTATCGGCAGCGGCAACCCGATGAAGCGATGCCGATGCCGCCTCCTCCACCGCCTCCTCCGGGCGGGCCGGGTATGGAAGGACCTCCTGGTCCCGGGGCCGGCGGGCCTCCCGGGCCGATGATGGGTCCGGACGAAGGACCTCCTCCTTTCTGAGCAGCCGGGCCGGTCATGGTTGAGATAGATCGGGAAGAGCTGCTCGCCAGCATGGCTCTGGCGTGCGCGGAGTTGTCCGCGCGGGCGTGGCTGGTTCTGAGGGACAAGTTCGGGAGCTCGAAGGGCATCCTGGCTGCGGAGGATCTTGCCCTGGCGGCGGTGCGGGGCGTTTCGGCGCAGGCCCGGGCACGCGTTGAGACCGCGCGCAAGAAGTTGCCGGAGATGCCGGACCTTCTGGACCGGCTGACCGCGATGGGCGCGACCGCGGTGCCGTTCACGGATCCCCTGTATCCTCCCCTGCTGAAGCAGATCGCCGACCCGCCCGGGTTGCTGTTCGTCCGCGGTGAGCTGACGGAACAGGACCGGTTTGCTGTAGCCATTGTGGGGAGCCGCTCACCGCGGCCCTACGGGGTGCAGATGGCCCGGCGGCTGGCTTCCGACCTGGCTTCGGCTGGCCTGACCATCGTCAGCGGCGGAGCCCGCGGTATAGACGGATCTGCCCACGACGCCGCCATCCGTGCCGGCGGACGCACGATCGCCGTACTGGGAAGCGGTATAGACGTGGCCTATCCTTCCGAGCACCGCGAGCTGTTCAACCGCATTGCGGTCAGCGGAGCGCTGTTGAGCGAATTCCCACCCGGCGCCCCGCCCGAAAGCTGGCGCTTCCCCCGCCGGAACCGGATTATCAGCGGCCTGTCCCGTGGTGTGATTGTGTGCGACGCGCCGGAGGACTCCGGATCGCTCATCACGGCCACCTGTGCGGCGGAGCAGTCCCGGGAGGTGTTCGCGGTGCCGGGCAACGTGGACACGGGACATAACAGAGGAGCCCACCGCCTGCTGAAGGAGGGGGCAAAACTGGTGGAGAGCGCGGAAGATGTGCTGGAGGAGTTCGGCATCGAGCGTTCTCCGGAACGCAAAGCTCCTGTCGAGCGTCCCCGGATGCAGGTGACGCCGGACGAAATGCGCATTCTGGAACTGCTGGACCTGGAGCCGGTCCCGCTGGACGTCATCATCGAGAAGACCGCTCTGCCTCCCAGCGACGTGGCCGGGCTGCTGACGTTCCTTGAGATGAAGCGGCTGGTCAAGCGGCTGGCCGGACCCTCCTACGTGCGAGTTGTGGGGTAGAGCCAGCGCGGAAGGTTTGACACCCCCGCGGCGCGGGGGTAAGATTCGCCTGCAGAGCCGCGGCCGGCCCGGCGTTCTCGGGAGGAAGGCACCGGCCGGGCCGCCTGAAGCCGGACCGGCAGCCGTCCGATAATCCGGTCCGGGCTGCGCCGTGGCCAGCCCCGGCACGGAGACCTGTCCCCGAACCTGCCGGAAACCAGAGTGCGCGTGTGTCCGTTATCCCCCATTGTGGAGTAAAGCGCCGGCGGGGCATTGAGAGAAAAGGGACGGGGTGAGGAGCGCAAAGCGCGAGATCGGGAGCATATGGCAAAGGCAAAACCGCTGATCATAGTCGAGTCGCCTGCGAAGACGCGGACGCTGAAGAACTTTCTGGGCGGAGAGTTTGACATTCAGGCGTCCATGGGGCATGTTCGCGACCTCCCCAAGAGCGAGATGGGGATTGACATCGAGCACGGCTTCCAGCCGCGCTATGTGGTGCCCCGGGACCGCGCCAAAGTGGTCAAAGCGCTGAGAGAAGCGGCAGGACGGGCCAGCGAGGTGTATCTGGCTTCCGACCCCGACCGCGAGGGTGAGGCCATCGCCTGGCACGTGGCGGAGCTGCTGGGCGTCCCGGATGCCCGGCGCATCGAGTTCAACGCCATCACGCGCGACGCCGTTCTGGAGGCGTTCAAGCACCCCCGCACCATTGATCAAGACCGGGTGAACGCGCAGCAGGCCCGGCGCGTCCTGGACCGCCTGGTGGGTTACCGCCTGAGCCCTCTGCTCTGGAAAAAGCTCGGTAAGCGGACGCTGAGCGCCGGACGGGTGCAAAGCGTGGCGCTGCGGCTCATCTGCGACCGCGAGCGGGAGATCCAGGCGTTCGTACCGGTGGAGTACTGGACTATCACCGCCACGCTGACTCCCCGCGGCGAGAAGCACCCGTTCGACGCGCGTCTGGCGCAGATCGACGGCAAGAAGGCCGAGATCGGCACAGGGGAGCAGGCGGAAGGAATCGTCCGGGAACTGGACGGTGCCGAGTATCGCGTGGCGAAAGTGGAGACCAAGGAGCGTGTCCGGAACGCTCCCGCTCCATTCATCACCAGCACGCTTCAGCAGGAAGCGGCCCGCAAGCTGGGATTCACGGCCAGCCGCACCATGCGCGTTGCGCAGGACCTCTACGAAGGCGTGGAGCTTCCCGGTGAAGGCTCCGTGGGCCTCATCACCTATTTGCGCACGGATTCCACCCGGGTGGCTCCCGAGGCGGTGGAGGAGGCACGCGCCTACATCCGTGACAACTACGGTCCCCAGTATCTCCCCGCCACCCCGCGTACACACCGGAAGTCCAAGGCGGCGCAGGACGCCCACGAGGCTATCCGCCCCACCAGGGTGCACCGGGAGCCCGACTCGCTGAAGGCGCATCTGTCGGATGAGCACTACAAGCTGTATCGCCTGATCTGGCAGAGGTTCGTCGCAAGCCAGATGAACCCCGCCCTCTACGATGTGGAGACGGTGGACATTTCTGCGGGGCGGTTCACGTTCCGGGCCACAGGTTCGACCCAGAGGTTCGACGGCTTCCGCAGGGTCTATTCGGAGGGACAGGACGACACACCCGCCGAGCCGGCCGACGAGGATCGCCCGCCGTTGCCACAGATGGCCGAAGGGGACGTGCTGGATCTGCTGAAACTTCTGCCCGAGCAGCATTTCACGGAGCCGCCTCCGCGCTACACGGAGGCCACGCTGGTGCGGGCCCTGGAAGAGCACGGCATCGGGCGTCCCAGCACCTATGCGGGCATCATCTCCACCCTCAAGGAGAAAGACTACGTCCGGCTGGAGAAGAAGCGCTTCCACCCCACCGCCCTGGGGTTCGCCGTCTCGGACCGGCTGGTGGAGCACTTCCCCGGCATCATGGACGTCAAGTTTACAGCCGGAGTGGAGGCCGGACTGGACGAGATCGAAAAGGGCCGCACCGAATGGACCCGGCTGGTCTCAGACTTTTACGGCCCGTTCGAGGAGGCTCTTAAACGCGCTGACGCCGAGATGGAGCGGGTGAAGCTGGAGCCGGAGCGCACCGACCTGAAGTGCCCGAACTGCGGCGGAGACGTGGTCATCCGCGACGGAAGGTTTGGCAAGTTCCTAGCCTGCAGCCGTTATCCCGAGTGCAAGACCATCATCAAGGAGCGCAAGGAGACCGGCGTCTCCTGTCCCGCGTGCGGCGAGGGTCACATGCTGGAGAAAAAGAGCAGGCGCGGCAAGGTGTTCTACGGCTGCGACCGGTATCCGTCCTGCGAGTTCGTGCTCTGGGACCGCCCGGTGGGCGAGAGCTGCCCCGACTGCGGCGGACCTCTTGTCGAGAAGGTGACCAAGTCGCGCGGACGGGAGATCCGCTGCTCCAACCGGGACTGCGGTTACAGCCGCCCGGCGGAGGAGCAGGAAGGCGAAGACGCGCCTGAAGTGACGGCGCTGGCCTCCTGAAGGAGGATAGGCCTGCGATGACTTCCCGCCGCCCCGAAGTCACGGTCGTCGGGGGAGGTCTGGCGGGCTGCGAGGCAGCCTGGCAGCTGGCACACAGAGGCGTGGACGTCGTCTTGTACGAGATGCGCCCGGCTCGGCCGACCGGAGCCCACCGCACCGGCGACCTGGCGGAGCTGGTCTGCAGCAACTCCTTCAAGAGCAACCTCCCCCACACGGCGAGCGGCGAACTCAAGCGCGAGATGCGCCATCTCGGGTCGTTGATCCTGGATGCCGCCGACGCATTCAGCCTGCCGGCGGGCGAGGCGCTGGCGGTGGACCGCGAGCAATTTGCCTGGGAGGTATCCCGGCGGCTGGAGGAGACCGGGCGGGTCCGAATCGAGCGGCGCGAGGTCGAGCGTCTGCCGGAAGACGGAGTGGTGATCGTGGCCACCGGTCCCCTTACCTCAGACGCTCTGGCGGCGGATATCGCCCGCGTGACGGGTTCGGAACGGCTTTTCTTTTATGACGCCGTGGCCCCCATTGTGGACGCGGAGAGCATAGACCTTGAGCGATGTTTCCGCGCCTCCCGTTACGGGCGGGATGAAGGATCCTACCTGAACTGCCCCCTGACGGAAGAGGAGTACGAGCGGGTCTGGCAGGCCATCTGCACGGCGGAGACCGTCCCGCTGCACGACTTCGAAGACGCGCGGTTCTTCGAGGGATGCCTCCCCCTGGAAGAGGTGGCCCGGCGAGGACGCGACACGCTGGCGCACGGTCCCTGGAAGCCGGTAGGGCTGCGGGACCCGCGAACAGGCCGGCGTCCTTATGCAGTGGTGCAGCTCCGCCAGGAGAACCGTGAAGCCACCTGTTACAGCATGGTGGCGTGCCAGTCTCGGATGACCTGGCCGGAGCAGCGCCGCATCTTCCGGATGATCCCCGGCCTGGAGAACGCGGAGTTCCTGCGCCTGGGCGTGGTGCACCGCAACACGTATCTTCGTTCGCCGGACCTTCTGGACGCCGCGCTCAGGCTGAGGTCGCGTCCGAATGAGTTCTTCGCGGGACAGCTCGTGGGGGTGGAGGGCTATCTTGAGTCGGCGGCGGCCGGACTGGTGGCCGGCGTGAACGCCTGGCTGACAGTCGCCGGAGGGAGAGAGGACTTCATCCCTCCGCCGGAGACCATGCTGGGAGCGCTGCTGCGTTACGTCAGCGCCTGGGAGTCCCCGGACTTCGCCCCCATGAACGCGAACTTCGGCATTCTGCCGCCCCTGGAGCGGACCGGACGGATGAAAAAGCCGGAGCGCAGGGCCGCAGCGTGCGAGCGCGCCTTCCAGGCAATGTGCGATTACGTCCGCAGCCGCCCGGACCTCGCGTTCCGCGGTCTATGATTCACTTACCTTAGACCGCTACCCCCTTGTCTTTCCTCTGAGAATTGCGCGAATTACGGGGTTTTGCGAAAGTGGCCCTGAGTGGCACGCGTCTTGCACCCTCCCTCTGCAGACAACGTGTCAGGATCGCGCGGACGTTTTGGCAGGCTCATCCGCTTGGCGGGCGCATTGAGGCCCGGGGCCGTCGCGTCTTTCGCATTCCGGCGCTCATTAAGAGAGTTTTGAAGGCGGCTTCGCCACGCGGGGGTTCGTGTCCCGCTCCCGGCGGAGGCGATGCCGTTCTGACAGACAGCAGACCATCGCTATTTCCGGCGGGCACCAGCCGGCCGGGAAGGTGCGTTGAGACAGGAGTGGTATCCAGTCATGAAACGAATGGCGACAGCGACAGCGGCGATAGTGGCAGGGCTGGCCGTCCTGCTGGCGTCTCTGCCCGCCTCTGCGGAGCGCACGCCGCCTGGCTCCTTCCTCCGGGACCGCGTGGACTCCGCGCAGGCCCTTTCCGCTCAGGTCAAGAGCGTGAACTATGTGGGGCAGCGCTATGCGAACTTCTACGGTCTGAAGGCCGACGAGGTGGCTCGCCGCTTCGCGGCTCTGGAGTATCGTCATCTGCAGAACGACCTGCGGACGCGGGTCTGGTTCGTGGGCAAGGGCAACCGCATCCTTTCGGAAGTGCGCACGTTCAAGGCCGGGACACCGATGTTCTTTACAAAGACCGGTCAGCCGGTGCTTGACGGGCGGTGCGGCAATCCGCTGCGGGCCGACCTTCCGCAGGCTGTGGCCCAGCAGCCCGCCCCGCAGACCACCAGCGTGCCCGAGGCGCAGGTGGCGGCCCAGGGCGGAAGCGGTGAGGCAGCGGAGGTCGCGCTGACCGAGGCTCTGCCGGTGCAGCCGGAACCTGTCATCACGCAGGTGCTCGCTCAGCCGGCTGAGATCATCGTGCCGCCCAGCGAGGTGCTCATTACTGAGACGGTCGTTCCCACCGTGACGGAAGCCATGGTCGCTCCGGCGGTGGAGAGCATCCCCGCCGCGGCTGCGGCCGGTGGAAGCTCGCTGGGGCCGCTTGGCCTGCTGGCCATCCCGGTCATCGCGATCGCCGCGGGCGGAGGGGGAAACTCTTATGTCATTCCCGAGCCCGGCTCTCTCATCGCACTCGGCAGCGGACTTATTGCTTTCAGCGGCGTCTTGCTCCGCGCCCGCAGAGGGTGAAAACCGGTTGCGGCCCGTGGTTTGACACGACGGACGCTCCCGAGTAAGGACCGGCCCGGTCCACTCCCTCTGTTGGACCGGGCCGGCCTTCCAGTCTGGATGCGCCGGCGCGAGGCAATCGAAGAGGGCCGCGCTTCTCACAGGAGGCGCGGCCCTCGGGCTTGGTGCGGCATCAAATGTGTATCAGTTCAAGGCATTCCCTGTGGCTTTCCAGCCAGCGGAGTCTGCCGGATGAATGCTAGTCAACCTCCCACCCGCCGGCGAACGGGCTGTCTTCATCAGTCCCGGGCTCTTCCCGGAACGCGCCGTTGTCCGTCAGCGCCGGAGCGGGCTTTTGCTCGCATACCCAGTTGTCGCAGTCGCGGCGTGAGCAGTAGAACATCTTCTTGCGGTTCCCATCCGTGAGAAGCACGTCCGCGACATAGGCGAAGTTGCACCGAACGCAGTAGATTGCGTTCTGGATCTTCACCACTTTGAGACTTTCGACATCCCTGTTCATTGTCTAGTCCGCCAGCCTGGCGGTGGTTGAGCGGGTGTCCCAGCAGGCGACGACCGGCAGCCGCTTGATCTTCAGCAGCGCTTCCGCTTCGGAAGCGCAAAACTGCAGCAGCCCCTGAAGCTCCCGTGAGATCCTCTGCCCGACCTGCTCCAGGCGTGTTACGAGAATTACTCCTCCGTAATGTCTCTTTACCTCGCGCAACAGACGAGAGAGCGGCGCAAGCGCCCGCGCATTGGCGACGGCTGCGTTCTCGATGTTGAGCACTAGGTGATAGTGCCCCGCCTTCGCCAGTTCGGAGGCCGTCCGTTCGATCATCCGGACCGTAGTCCTGTTGATCTCGCCGAACACCTCCAGCACCGGCACCCCGCTCATGTTCTTGATCAGGACCCTGAAAGCGTCCTGCGGCCCCTGCTGCAAACCACCATTCGTGGGGGCGGTTCCGGCGCCGTTTTCCGATGAGTGCTTGAAGAGCATCGTATTCAGGACTCTCCTCAACCTTATTATTGGGAGGCCCGGCCGCCGCTCTATACCAATCGG
>JBBFLP010000061.1:7797-13140 GCA_037478975.1 Armatimonadota bacterium | reverse complement strand
CAGATGGCCAGCTGCTGCTCGGGAGTGTCCACGCCCTCCAGGTCGGGCAGCAGAAGTCCGCGGCGGCCGAATCCTTCGACGATCAGGCCGTAGCGCCTGGGGTCGTGCCCGGTGAGATCCGGGATGGGTTCCGGAGGAGTCAGCACGTCCACGGAATACTGAAGCCAAGGTAATTCTTCCGGTGTTACCGGCAGGAACCGTGGGTCTCTGGTGCCGGCCGAGATGGCATTCGCGATGATCTCCGCTGCCAGGGTCTCCTCCACCGGCTCGATGGTCCCGATGCATCCCCGCAGGGCCCCATCTTTCTTGAGGGAGACGAAACAGGCGGCCCGCCGCAGCAGATCCTCCGGCACATCATCCGGCGCCGGAAGCACCCGCCCGCGGCGCACATACTCCTCAAGAGCGGCCCGCGCGAGACGCGCGTGCGGAGACGAAGGTTCTCCTGCGTTCATCCTCTGCCTCCCCGGCTTTCCGCAGCCTCGCCAGACCGCTCGACGGGAATCCTTTGCCCCACCCTCGGCTCCGTCCCGTTCATCAAACGCACCAGGTTGGGCCGGTGCTTGATGAGGATAAACCCGGCTCCCAGGAGCCCCAGATAGAGATACTCCTGCGGAACCGGCCGCCCCCAGTAAGTATCCTGCAGACGGGAGGAGAGCAGCATCAAGACGGGAACGCTGACACCCGCCAGAATGGAGGCGACGGAGATGTAGCGGCTCACCACTACCACCAGCACCCAGAGAAAGAACACCAGACCGGCGATATGCGGCGCGATGGCTATCAGGACTCCCAGGCTGGTCGCCACACCTTTGCCGCCGCGAAACCCGAGGAACACCGAAAAGTTGTGACCCAGGATGGCTGCGAGGGCCACGCCCACAACCAGGAGCGGGTCCACGTCCGGCAACGACTGCGCATACCAGACCGGCCCCAGCCCCTTCGCCGCGTCCAGCACGAAGCAGAGGAGAGCCGCCGGCCACCCCAGCACCCGGAGCACGTTGGTGGCGCCGATATTTCCGCTGCCGTATTTCCGGATGTCCACGCGCTTCCACGCGAAGCCGATCAGCAGCGCGAACGGTATGGACCCGATGAGATAGGCCCCGGCCAGAAGTCCGGCTATTGCGCTAGCGGCCACCCTTTCCTCCCTTCCCGGAGGCCACTGGATCAAGGTCTCCCTTTGCCCGCTTGACCTGCAATACGACCGGCGTTCCGGCAAACCCGAACTGCCTTCGCAGCTGGTTCACCAGATAGCGCTCGTATGAGAAGTGCATCAACGCGGGATCGTTCACGAAGATGGTGACCGTCGGTGGACGCACCCGGCTCATTGTCGCATAGTAGACCTTGAGATCCCTGCCTTTGCGCGTAAGAGGACGGCTGTCCACCCACTCGCGAAGGAGGCGGTTCAACTCGCCTGTGGGGATGCGGCGGTTGTAGTTGTCATAGGCTACCATCGCACAGTCAATGGCCACATCCATTCCTTTGCGCTGCACGGCCGACGTGAAAGCCACCGGAGCGTAATCCAGGAATGGCATCTCCTCCCGGATGATGCGCTCCATCTCGCGGCGAGCCGCGGGAGAACGGTCCGGCGCCAGGTCCCACTTGTTCACCACCACCACGCAGGCCAGCCCGGCATCGCGGGTGTACCCGGCCACACGCTTGTCTCCGTCCGTCAGACCGGCTGACGCGTCTATGACCAGCAGCGCCACGTCCGAGCGCTCCATCGCCCGCATGGCTCGGAGCGCGGAGTAATACTCCACGGAGCCCTGCACCTTCCCGGCGCGCTTGATGCCGGCGGTGTCAATGAAGACCAGGCTGCGCCCCTGCCACTCGAAGGGGGTATCTATCGCGTCGCGCGTGGTCCCAGCGATATCCGACACGATGACCCGCTCCTCGCCCAGAATAGCGTTGATTAGGGAGGACTTGCCGACATTGGGCCTCCCCACCACCGCAAGGCGCACCGTGGAATCGTCGTAAGAGGGAGAAGCATCGGACTCCGGCAGGTGTTGCACAACGGCATCCAGGAGATCCGCCACGCCGCGTCCGTGATGCGCGGAGACCGGGAACATCCCCTGAAAGCCCATCGCGTGGAATTCCGCAGCGGCGGCCTCCCGGGAAGCATCATCCACTTTGTTGGCCGCGACGAAGACCGGCTTCCGGCTCCTGCGCAGGTGCTCGGCCAGGTCGTGATCCGCGCCCGTCAGCCCCTGCTCCACGTCGGCCACCAGGATGATGACGTCCGCCTCGTCCATGGCCATCTGAGCCTGTTCCACGATCTGGCTGCGCAACGGATCGTCGTCGCCCCAGAGAATGCCGCCGGTGTCCGTCACGACGAACTCCCGGCCCCGCCACTCTGCCGGAGCGTAGATGCGGTCGCGCGTGACGCCCGGCACATCCTCGACGATGGCCACGCGCCGGCCGATGAGGCGGTTGAATAACGTGGACTTGCCCACATTGGGACGGCCCACGATCGCGACGACCGGTTTCGACATGGTTTTTCTACGAGCTCAGGCGCATCTGAACGGGCGGGAGCGCCTGCCGGCGCCCCGCACGGGCTTCCCTCTCCCGAAGCATTCTAGCATGGGCGGATGTCCGCAGCCGGGATGCCAAAGTGGCTCTCGTGTCTGCCGACAGGCCGCGCGCAGTCACCGCAGACGGAAAAGCCGCCCCTCCCCCGCGCGGAGCTCCAGGTCCACAGAGCTATCATCCAACGGCACCGGAAGCATTCCCCCGGAGATCCGGCTCATCTCGCTCAGACCGGCGGTCTTCCCGGAGAGCCGCAGAGTAACCCGGCACGGCGCATCCATCTTCCGGTTGCTCAGCATCAACCAGCTGGTGCCATCCTGATGGCGGAACAGCCCCACAACAGCTGGCCCTCCTGACACCTTCACGGGCAAGCGGGAGTCCGGGGCCGAGGTTCCAGGCGGCAGATCGCCCGTGTGATAGACCCCCACCGAGGTCAACTTCGCCAGGACCGGACCGATCACGCGCAGTTCCCGGTTGATCCGCTGCAGCTGCCTGTAGTGCGCTGTGCGCTCGCCATCCCGGGTGATCACCGCCCTCTGAAAGTCCCATACGGGGTCCGATCCGGGAGTCCAGTAAGTGAAATACAGGATGCCTTTCGCGCCATATGCCAGCGCGGTGTTGACCTGCCACCTGAGCTCCGCTTCAGACGGATCCCGGTAGGGACCGTGAGGGATCAGCTGCAGGATGAAGCAGAAGGGGATGCCGTGCCGCAGGGTCGCCTGCCGGATGGTTTCCATGTTCTGGAAATAGCTCGGACGCAGAGAGCCGTCGTTCATCAGAGCGTAGTGGTCGTAGCTCAGCAGGCGCGGACGGACGATACGGCAAAACTGCTCGACATATTCCTCGTAAGTGGCCGTTCCCAGTTGCTCCGGCGAGGCGTAATCCGGGAAGAGGTTGATGTAGGGGAGGCGGCCGGGATCTAGCTTCAGAAGCTTCTCGTGGACGGCGGCCAGGCGCTCGAAGGCCGCAGCGCCCGGTTCGTCCATGATGAAATAGCCCCCCAGAGCCGGGCTGGCGGCGTAGTCCCGTACCACGGAGGCAAGCTCCGCTTCGAACTGCGGATCCTGCGGCAAGCGCTTCAGGATGCGCTCGTCTGCCACGATCATTTTCAGCCCCTGCTTCTCGCACGCGGTCAAAGCAGCGAGATTCCCTTCCGGACTCGCTCCGGCACAAGGAGGCAGGCACCAGTTGAAGTGGCAGGCGGCCACCTCCGCGTAGCGTTCCGCCGCATCGAAGGACGGATCCGGGCCGCACCAGTAACTGACAAGCAGGTCGTCGAGTTCGAAGGCCGCCGAGGGCGCCAGCACACCTCCGATGAAGATGACCAGGATCCCCAGGGTGAGCGCGACGTTCATGTGAATGTTCCTCCTCTCATACCCGGTGCTTATTCCTCCGTCCGGCAATCCCCTGTATTGTCCACGGCCCCTGTGGCAGGAACTCCAGCAGCGTAAGGAGAAATCCGAGCGGGCGGTTGGAGGAGACAAAGCGCCGCCCTGGAGGATCGGCGTGGCGTTTCTGGATGAAGTTGCGGAACAGCCAGCGGTCTTGCGCGAGCTGATAGAGTTCTACGGCAGACGAGAGGGACGCTCACTGCTTACGAACGCGCGCACGGTGGCAGGAGTGTCTCCCCGGAGCTACCTTTTCACCGGAATGGGGACGTCGGAGCACGCACCGCACGCAGTGGCGGACCGCCTTGCCGACGCCGCGAGCGTTCCCGTGGTCATCCGCGACGCGGGCGAGCTGTTGCACTACGGCCTGCGGACGGTCAGTTTCCACGACGCCGTCTTCGCCGTCTCGCAGTCCGGGGAGAGCATCGAGACCCGCAAAGTGGTGGAATCCCTGAAAGGACATCCGCGGCTGGTGGCAATCACGAACAACCCGGACAGTACCATGGGGCGGCTGGCCCGCGCGAATCTCCCCCTGCTCGCGGGCACCGAGGCATCCATCTCCACGAAGACCTATTCCAATACACTGGCTTTGCTGGCGCTTCTGCCGGAGGCTCTGACCGGCCGTGAGATCACCGCCACACTGGGAGCGCTGGAAGGCGTGGCCGGACAGATGGAAGAATGGGCGGGAACCCGCGCGCGGGAGGCCAGGGTTGCGGCGGAGTCCCTGCGTGGCGCGAACGCCATCACCTTTGTGGCCCGCGGGCCGTCAATGGCAGCCGCCCGGCAGGCCGCCCTGACATTCCAGGAAGGCGTTCATCTTCACACCTGCGCCCTGACCGGAGGAGCATTCCGGCACGGCCCTATGGAGATGATCGGTCCGGACAGCTGTGCCGTTTTCTTTGCCGACTCCTCTCCCGCCGGGGATCTGGTGCGCAGGATGGCCGCCGAAACCGCCTACCTGGGAGCACGGGTGGTGCTGTTTTCAGCAATACCCGCCGAGTCCGCAAAGACGATGACGGTCCTGCTGATACCATGCCCTGAGCCGGTGATCTTCCCGCTGGCCTGCAGCGTTGCTCAGGAGCTGATGCTCGAACAGATGGCTCGTGACCGGGGGCTCGTCGCCGGCGAATTCCGGCGGTCCGGAAAGATCACCACAACGGAATGACCTCCGGCCAGGGCAGGATGTCAGGGCAACTGGCGGTGTGTACCGTCGCACATCGGCTCGTTCGCGGTGTGCTTGCAGCGGCAGAGCGCGATGTTCCTGGCGGTTTCCAGAGTGAACTCCAGCGGCGTGAAATCTGTTCCCTCGTGAGACCCGTCGCAGAAAGGTTGGTCCTTCGACAGGCCGCAGCGGCACCAGTAGTAGGTTCCCGGCTCCAGACGGATGACGGAAGGACTGCGTTCGGCGATGACCGGTTCAGACATGCTTCAATCCTTT
>JBBFLP010000061.1:0-7697 GCA_037478975.1 Armatimonadota bacterium | reverse complement strand
GTCGTCACATTTGGAGAGATCATGCTGCGGCTGAAATCGCCGGGACACGAGCGGCTGTTTCAGTCCCCGCTGCTGGAAGCCACATTTGGCGGGGGAGAGGCGAATGTCGCGGTGTCGCTCGCGAACTTCGGCGCGGACGCGGCTTTCGTCAGCGTGCTTCCCGAGGGGCCGATCGGAGACGCTTGCATCGGTGAGCTGCGGCGTTTCGGGGTGGATACGTCGAACATTGCCCGTACCGACGGACGGATGGGGATCTATTTTCTGGAGAACGGCGCCAATCAGCGTCCCTCGGTGGTGGTGTACGATCGGGCGGGTTCCTGTATGGCGAAGGCCGGTCCCGGAGACATAGACTGGGAAAAGACCCTGGAAGGAGCGGACTGGTTCCATGTGACCGGCATCACACCCGCCCTGTCCGCCTCGGCCGCCAATCTGGCGCTGGAGGCGGTACAGGCGGCGAAGGAGAAGGGTCTTACGGTCTCCTGCGACCTGAACTACCGCGCCAAGCTCTGGAAATACGGCAAAAGCGCTCCGGAAGTCATGCGCATGCTGATGGGCTTCGTGGACGTCGGCATAGCCAACGAGGAGGACTGCCAGAAGTCGCTGGGCATCCAGGTGAACGTCTCGGTGGAATCCGGGCATCTGGAGACCGATGTCTACAGAGCGCTGACGGACCGCGTGCTTGAAGAATTCCCGAACGTCCGGGCAATGGCTATCACCCTCCGCGAAAGCCGTGGCGCGGACATCAACGGTTGGTCCGCCTGCCTGAACGACCGCGAGGCATTCCACGTCAGCCGGAAGTACGAGATCACGGACATCGTGGACCGCGTGGGTGGCGGCGACGCTTTCGCAGCCGGCTTGATCTTCGGAATGCGGCGCTATCAGAGCTCCCAGGACGCGCTGGAGTTCGCCGTAGCCGCCAGCTGCCTGAAACACTCCATTCCCGGCGACTTCAACCGTGTCTCTGTCTCCGAGGTGGAGAAGCTGATGGGCGGCGACGCCAGCGGGCGCGTGCAGCGCTAGAGTGCTCGACGCCCTTCAGAGGCGTTCCACTGAGAAGCCGCCGTCCACCATCAGCACGCTGCCGGTGGAATACGGGAAGTCTCCCCTCAACAGGGAGGCCACGGCCCGTCCGACGTCGTCCGGTGTCCCCCACCTGCGCTGGAGCAGGAGGCCTTCCGCGATCAGGCGATCGTATTTCTCCCTGACGCCTGACGTCATGTCGGTCTCGATGATGCCGGGGCGGACTTCGTAGACGCGAATACCGTGGTCGGCGAGGCGCACGGCCCAGAGTCTGCTGGCCATGGCGAGGCCGGCCTTCGTGATGCAGTAGTCCCCCCGGTTCACGGAGGCTGTCGTCGCGGAGATGGAGGTGATGTTGACGATCGTTCCCTCCCACGAAGGATCTACCTCGCGCTGTTCCAGCATCCAGCGGGCCGCCGCCTGGGTCAGGAAATACGGGCCTTTGAGATTTATGGAGATCAGGCGGTCGAAGCTCTCCTCCGAGGCGTCCAGGATATCGGCCCGCACGTCCGGCGCGACACCGGCGTTGTTGACCAGCGCGTCCAGACGTCCGAACCTCTCGCGTGTCATATCGAGGATGCGAGCGCGTCCTTCCGGGTCGCTGATATCCGCGCGCACGTAGCAAACCGCCGGCGAGCAGGCTTTCAGCAGTTCAAGCGCCTCTGCCGTCTCGCTTTCCGGACGCCGGCCGTTGACCACCAGCGACCAGCCCTCGCGCGCCAGCGCGCGGGCGATCCCCAGCCCGATGCCACGCGTCCCCCCGGTGACGATCGCAACCCTATCCATCCGCCAGATGCTCCTTCGGCACCCCGCCGTAGAATACCAGGTCCGGTCCCCCGGAGGCCATCCTCTGCACCAGCAGGGCGGCCTCGCGCAGGTGATAGTCCCCCCACATGCTGGACTCCCCACACGGGACCTTCTTGCCCTCGGGAACGTGGTCCCATCCGTTGGGACGATGGTACACACTGTGGAGCAGGAGACCCTGATGGCCCGGCTCCACGCTGAGATAAGGCTCCTCCAGCAACCGCTTGAGCACTGTCAGGCCCGCCTGCAGATAGCGCGCTCCCTCATCTTTGCGTCCCCGCCTTTCCAGCCAGCGGCCCAGGCGGAGCAATCCCTGCGAGGCGATGGCGGCGGCCGACGAGTCCACCGGCTCATACTCGTTGAACGGCTCCGCCGGACGGGAGAGATAATCTCCCATTTGGCGGAGTCCCGGCGCGCCGGTATCCCAGTAGGGGACGCCATCGAAGGGCGTGTTGACAATGTAGAAGTCGCACGTCGCGAGCGCCGCATCCAGGAGGAATCCCTCCACTTCCGCCCGCCCTCCATGGGGCTCAAGTGCGGAGTCTGGAATCTCTGACAGGAATTCAAGCTGCTCTGCGCAGCCGCACATCACCCAGGCGAGGCCGCGCGTCCACGTGGTAAACGGCGAGTAGCCCTGCTGGCTGTTGGGGCAGCGGTAACTGCCGTCATTGGTGTTGAAGATGCTCTCGTGCGCCACGCGTCCCCGCACGTCATAGGCATCCCTGCCGGTCCCGTAGTAAACGGCATATGTGGCGGTGGCGCGCGCGTGGTCCAGCAGCCGTCCCAGCAGACAGATTCGCCGGTCCTTCTCGCCCATCAACTCGTGCCCCAGCGCGTGCGCGACGGCCAGCGAACGCAACGAACGGATGGTATCCGCGAAAAGCGAGTGCGGCCCGTTGAAGGAGTAAATGAAGCCTCCCCCGCCGGCGATGGACGTCCAGCGGCTCGCCTGGACGGCTCCACTGCATTTGAGGGCAAGGATACAAAACTCCCGCTCCCACCTGTCGTCCGGGATACGGCCTTCTTGCATAAGGCGCAGCAGGTTGCCGTAGGTGCTGATATTATTGAAGCCGTGGTCGTGCACGCCCGTGTGGGTGACGTGCCCGGCCATACGGCGCACAGTGTTTTCCCGGCCAAGCCGGAGGAAACGTTCCTCTCCGGTTGCATCGAACTGGAGGATGGCCGATCCGAACTGGAAACCCTGTGTCCACTCGGTCCACCCCCGGGCCGTATAGCGCCCCCGGACAGTAAAGACAGGCGCTCCGTCCTCCGGACGCCACGATTCCTCAATATCCAGCACCTTTTTGCCGGACAGCTCCCACATCCGTTCGATACCCGGGAGCAGGTCCGCCGGGCGGATGTCCCTTGCTATCTGCAGCATAGTGTGAAGATCTCTCCCCGGATGTTTCTATTCGACGGGCGCGGCCACAGAGCGGTCCGGCGGCCCGACCCTACGGACTTCCACGTCGTCGAACAGGTTGCAGTTGAATGTCAGCCCGTGCACCTGCAGATGATGCAGGAAAACGGTCATATACGGTCCGATCGGCCTTACGCGCAGGCTCAGCCGGCTCCAGGCTTTGTGGCTGGGCCGCGCTGGCGTCCAGATGACATACGGCGACTGCGGATCGCGGCCGCCCGCCGGATCCACTCCCAGGCGGTTAGCCACGTCCCCGCGCACGCCCTCGCCCGTTTGATAGGTATAGCTCCAGACACTGACCTCGTAAAGCGCGTGCGGCTCCACAGCGATCGTCTGGAAGATGCCGCCATCCTTGATGTTAGACCCCGCAACCGCCCCGTAGAAACCTTTGCCAGAATGCGGCTGGAAACCCTGCGGGTGCTCCGGCAACCCTTTGTGCCAGCCGGCCGTCTGCATCCCTTCCGTGGTGCCGAAACGGCTCCAGTAGCGGAACCATGTGGGATGGCTGACCGGTTCCTCGAAGCCCGGATTCCTCAGTTCGGCCGGGTGATCGCGCGACGGCAGCGACAGGTCTAGGGAACTCTCACCATCCCGCACCGTAAGCAGCGCCGCAGCCGCCTGATAGTCCGGATGGAAAGCGGCAATACGGTAATCACCGGCCGGTAAGCCTTCAATGCGATACCGGCCCAGAAAGTCGGTGCGTGTCCATTTCCCCAGCGGCACAGTAAAGACCACGGCGTCCGCCAGGTACTCGCGCTCCCCGAACACGACGTTGTTCCCGACGACCGAGCCGGAGACAACACCCTCGCCCGAGATTCCGGCCGCACCGGGGAGCGGCCAGGATGCCTCGTGAACGAAGAGATCATCGAACCACACCGTCCCCGACTGCGCGTCCACCCGCAGCGATACCCAGAGGCGTCTGGCCTGCGGCTGCGGCGCGACTACAAGCGTCAACGGGGTCCAGTCAACAGTTCCGGAGCGGCCAAGAGGGATCTCCGCAGTCGCAAGCTCCCGCGCCGAGCTATCCGTCACCTGGATGTGCAGCGAGGCCCCGGCACCCTTTCCCGGTACGAGATCGCGGGTCTTCACCCACACCTCGGCCGCATACAACCGTCCCGGCAGGACGGACTCATAGCCGGTCACCTGCCAGACAGAGGCCGGGCGGCCGTTTGCCTCGATTCGAAGGCTTGATGCGCCGCTGCGTTTTACGCTTTCGTCCATTGAGACGGATTGCCCTTCGAGGGAGGCGGTATAGCCCGGCGGCGCCTGAAGGGTCGCCGGACCTTCGATCGGCGCAACCAACCCCACCCGGTCAACCATCGCGTTCCACGTCAATGCAGCGGCAGGAGACAGGGAGACATCCTCAGGAGGCGCAGCGCTGAATCCGTCGCGAAATCCCGAAATGATGTAGCGGCCTTCAGGCACGCCGGTGATCTCGAAGCGTCCCTCTCTGTCCGTGACGGCGGCATAATACGGCCCGGACGGCCGGCGGATCCAGACGATGAAATCCTCCACTCCCCGGCCCAGCACGGAGTCCGTGACGCGCCCGCTTACCCGGCAGGAGCCTGCTGGTAGAAAATCGCTGCCCTTTGGCTTGGGCAGGTCGCGTATGGCCGTATAGGCGGGAGTGAGCGAGTAATCCTCCCGCACCAGATCCCATCCGTTCCAGTTTTGCCAGCGCACATCCTGGAGCACGAACAGCATCACGGCGCGTATGTGAGGATCAGGGGCCCAGTGACTGGTATAGGCATCAACCAGATAGCGCGCCCTCAGCTCTTCCGTGATCTTCGGGAAGCGCCGGTCGCGCTGGTTGCCCAGTTCGTAGCCAGTCTCCGTGGCGATGAGCACAGGGTCTTCCACCCCGAAACGCTTGAGCAGCTCCACCAGCTCGTGATGGCAGTCCAGGGCATAGTTGTCGAAGATGCGCGCATATCCCGGGGGATGATTGACGCCGTACGGATGGAATCCCCAGTGATCCACGTGGCGCACCAGCTCCGGCGCCTTTCGCAACATAGCCTCGTAGAAGTCCAGCGCACATCCGGCCATCCCCGCCGTTCCAAAGCTGAGGGAGGGGTCAACCCTCTTGAAGGCCCGGCTGGCCGCCATGCAGACTTCCGCATACGCTTCGGGATGATCCGCGAAATACCCCCCGTTCACCTCGTTCCCGTACTCGAAGTAGGGAATGACCAGACCGCGGCGGTATACCTTGCGAAGCCAGTCTTCGTATGCCCGCTCGAAAGATGTGAGCGAGCCGTCCGGGTCACGGCGAGGCACATTGCGGCCCGGATCCTCGTAATACTGCGGCGGCAGGTGAAAACCGGTGACCACCGGGATGAGATGCATCGCGCGGCAGAGCACCAGAACCCGCTCCAGATCGTCAATCCCCCCATCCGTGAAGTCTGTCCCCACCCGGACGTAACCCCACTCGCCAGCGAACTCGCGCGCCAGCCGGAAATGGGTAAGCATCCCGGTGGAGTCTCCTCCGCCGGTCAGGGTCATCACTCCGTAGGGATTGTTGGCCGGGCAGCTTGCCGGCAGGCAGAAAGCAAGCAGCGCCACGGCCACATAGCGCGGCAAACCCATTCAAAACCTCCGGGGCCGGCGCAGATCGCAACCGGCCCCGGCAGGATTACACACGCACGTCCCGGACTCCTCCGGGAATCAGCTCAACGGGGTCTACGGTAAAAGAAAGGCAGAGGATTCTGGAAACCGATCTCCTCGCTGTCCGCCACACGCTCCGTGCCGCCCACGAACAGATACCCACCCGGCTTGAGCGCCTGGAAGAACATCCGGTTGACCCGGTCCTTGGCCTCGTCCCCGAAATAGATGACGACATTCCGGCACACGATCAGGTCAAACACGCCCGGCGCGGAATCCGCCAGCAGGTTATGCTTCATAAACCGGATGAGGCGCATCAACTCCGGCTTGGCCTTCCATGTTGTGCCCTCCCGCACGAACCAGCGCGCTCGGCGCTGAGCGTTGACATTCTTCATGTCCGGGTCCTGGAACTCTCCCTTCGCGGCGGCCTTCAGGATGCTTTCGTCAATGTCAGTCGCCAGGATCTCGCAGGACACCCCTGGCAGCTTTTCCTGCGCCAGAACCGCCAGCGAAACCGGCTCCGCGCCGTAGGAGCAGCCGGCGCTCCAGATACGGATGCTGCGCTTTCCCTCCGCGATCTCCGGAAGGATCCGGTCCGCCAGGGTGCCGAAATGCTCCGGGTTGCGGAACAGTTCCGAGACATTTATGGTCAGGCGGTCCAGAAACACCTGCCTGACGGTGGGATTGGTGTCCAGGAGGCGCAAATAGGCGGCGTACCCGTCAGCTCCGGCCCGCTCCATAGAGCCCTTGAGCCTGCGCTGCATCTGCTCCTGCTTGTACAGAGCCAGGTCTATGCCGGTGCGCTGTTTGATCTGCGCGATGAACTCTTCGTATGTCAGATCCGACTGTCTCAACGTCCAGACCTCCCGGACACACTCACTCTTCGATTAGGCTGCCATCGCCCTGCGGCGGCGGACCATGTCCAGCATGGAGGCCACATCTACAATGAGGGCGATATGGCCGTCACCCAGGATCGCCGCGCCAGAGAAGCCCGGAATCTCCCCGAGGTAGGAGCCGAGGGACTTGACGACGATCTCCATCTTTCCGACCATCTCGTCCACGGCGAATGCGGCGTTTTTGCCGCGGCTCTGGACGATGACGACGGTGAACTCCTCTTGCTCCGGGATGAACCTGTCCCGCCCCTCGAACACCGAAGCGGCGCTGATGAGCGGAAGCGTCTCGTTCCTGACGACGACGCACGGCACCCCCTCGATGGTGTGGATGCGGCTGGACTGCTCGATGGTGGTAGAGACCACGGAAGCCAGCGGTATGGCGAACAGCCGCCCACTCGACCGGACGATCAGCGCGGGAACGATGGCCAGCGTCAACGGCAATCGCACTGTAAACCGGGATCCCTGGCCGGGAGTGGAGGAAACTTCAATCTGACCGTGGAGTTTCTCGATGTTGTTCTTGACAACATCCATACCAACGCCACGCCCGGAGATCTCAGTGACCCTCTCAGCGGTGCTCACGCCGGAAGCGAAAAGCAGCATCAGACTGTCGCGCTCGTCCAGTTTGGAGGCCGCTTCGGCGGAGATCACGCCTCTGGCCACGGCAGCATCGCGCACCTTTGCAGGATTGATCCCTTTCCCGTCGTCCTCGATCTCGATGACAACGTGGCCCTCCTCGTGACGCGCGGAGAGAACCACCCGGCCGGTCTCAGGCTTGCCTTTCTCCAGCCGCTCCTGAGGTGTCTCGATGCCGTGATCGAGTGCATTACGGAGGAGGTGGGTCAGCGGATCAACGATATCCTCCAGGATGGAGCGATCCAGACCCGTCTCTTCGCCTTCCAGAATAAGATCAGCCTTCTTGCCCAGCTTCTGGCACAGATCCCGGACCATACGCGGATACCGGCGGA
>JBBFLP010000060.1:8587-13295 GCA_037478975.1 Armatimonadota bacterium | reverse complement strand
CAGACCGGGGAGCGCATCCTGAAGCTCAGGCTGGATGCCCCCGACTACAGCACTTTCACGGTGCGAGCGATCCGTGTGACGGGGGGTGCGATCCCGGCGATGGCCACGGCTGGGGGAAAAGTGTCCGGCGTGGCCGAGTGGACCTTCCCTGCCGATGCCGGCCAGTGGAGCGTGTTCCCGTCGGACCGGCGGGGTGAAGCAGAAGCGGGGCCGGAGGGATGGAAGCTTGAGGGCGGGAGCGGAATGGTGGCGCTTTCCCCGGCGCTGGACCTGGATGCGGACCAGAACACGTGGGTGACGATCGCCGCGCGCTCCACGCGGGAGACGCGCATTGCGCTGCGATGGCTCAGCTCGCAGAAGGGCGGCCTGCACAGCCTTACAGTGCCCCTCCAAAGAACCGGGAACCCAAGGTTCTACAATGTGGACCTCTCCGGCAACAACGACTGGCAGGGGCGCATTACGATGCTCGCGGTGGAAGCTCCGGAGGAGGATGGAGCGGATGTTTATCTGGTCTCCCTGAAGGCGGGGCCGGAGCGCGGCGGCCCGGCGCAGCTGGACGTGACGTTCGCAGGTTTCGCGGCACCTTTCGTGCGTCAGGGGTGGGAGGCCACCTTTGAAGCGCGCCTCACGAACACTGGAGGCGCGCCCTCCGCACCGGGGGACGCGACTCTGAAGCCTCTGGGAGCGCTGAGCCTTGCCGCCGGCCAGCCCGCGACCCATCCGCTGCCGGTACTGGCTCCCGGAGAGACCCGGAGGATCAGCTGGCGGGTGCGAGTATCGGAGGGCAACAGTCACGGGGGGGAGTTGAAACTGCGGACGGGCGACTCCGAGCAGACCCGGGCTGTCTCCCTGATATGCCACCCGGCCCTGCCGGAACGCCTGAGCGGCAAGGCGGCCTACGTCCCGCCTCCCGAGCCTGCCCCCACGGGGGAGTATCTGGTGGGAGCATATTACTATCCCGGCTGGCACACTTACAGCCGCTGGTCTTGCCTGGACGACTTCCCGGAGCGGCACCCCGTGCTGGGATATTACCGGGAAGGCGATCCCGAGGTGGCCGACTGGCACATCAAATGGGCGCTGGAACACGGGATCAGCTTCTTCATCTACGATTGGTACTGGTCCGCAGGCAACCGCTGGTTGGAACACGCCCTGCATGACGGCTACTTCAACGCGCGCTATCGCGACCGGATGAAGTTCTGCCTGCTGTGGGCCAATCACAATCCGAAGGGCACCTCCTCGCTGGAGGATATGGAGGCCGTCACACGATACTGGATAGAGCACTACTTCCGGCGGCCGGAGTATCTCAAGGTGGACGGCAAACCGGTGATAGTGATCTTCAGCCCCTATCGCTTCAGGGAGGATATGGGTGTCGAGGGAACGCGCCAGGCCCTTGAGCGCTCCCGTGAGATCTGCCGCGAAGCCGGTCTGCCAGGCATCTACTTCGTGGCCTGCACCTACCCTGGAGAGGGAAACATCCGTCTGCTTGAGCAGGAGGGATACGACGCCCTCTCCGGCTACAACTACCCCACCGCTGGAGACGGCGGCCGCAAGGTGGCTCCGTATGACGACATGGTCCGTGGCTACAAGGAATTCTGGGAGGCCATTGACGCAGCGGCCACCATTCCCTACATCCCTGTCACCGAACCGGGGTGGGACTCCCGCCCCTGGCACGGTCCGGGCGCGCGGGTGCGCACCGGTAAGCATCCGGACAAGTTCCGTGCGATGCTCGCAAACGCGAAGGAGTTTGTGGACAGCGACGGCCGCAGGCTGCCCGCCGGGCAGAAGATCGTCTTTGTGGAGGCGTGGAACGAGTTCGGAGAGGGCGACTACATCGAGCCGCACCGGGAGTTCGGATTTGGCTACCTGGATGCCATCCGTGACGTCTTCTCCACGGCGCCGGACCAGCATTACGATCTCGTCCCTGAGGACGTCGGGCTGGGGCCGTACACCTTGCCAAAACCGGAAGATGCCTCCGGATGGGACTTCCGTGGCAAGCGGCACGAGGTCTTCTTCCAGAATCTGAAGGAAGAGGCGAGCGATGCGGCGGGCCTCCGGATGATCTCAACAGGCGACGACGCGGCCCTGTATCTGCCCGGAACGCGGCTGGACGCCGGCCGCTTCCGGTGCATCGAGATCCGTATGAGCGTGACGGCGGGAAGACAGGCCCAGCTTTTCTGGACGTCTGGAGACGGGTTCAAGGAGGTCTGGAGCCAGAGGTTCGACACCGTGCCCGACGGGACGATGCGCACCTACCATCTGGATCTCTCCGGTAAGCCGCGATGGCGGGGAACCATCCGGCAACTGCGGCTGGATCCGTGCGAGGTGCGAGGCGCGCAGGTGGTTCTGGAATCAGTCCGGCTGCTGGAGAGCTGCCCCTGACGCAGCGGCGATCTCTTCCAGGATGGCGTGGCAGGCGGCCAGCGGGTCCGCAGCCTGAGTAATGGGCCGGCCTACCACCAGATAGTCCGACCCGGCCCGGATGGCCTGTTGCGGCGTATTCACCCTGGCCTGATCCTGAACGTCCGATCCGGCCGGGCGGATGCCCGGCGTCACGATGCAGAAACCCGGTCCGCAAGCCTGACGGATGGCCGCCGCATCGGGACCGGGAGCCACAACCCCGTCCAGTCCCGCGTCTCTGGCGAGACGGGCCAGGCGCAGCACGTGCGTTTCGATCGGCCCGGGAACGCCAAGCTCCTCCCGCAGCGTTTCCGCCCCGATGCTGGTCAGAACGGTCACCGCGATCAGGAGCGGCGGATCCACCCCCGCCTCATCGGCGGCCGCGCGCGCAGCCTGCGCCCCACGCCTCATCGCCTCGCTCCCGGCGGAGGCGTGGAGGTTCATCATCCACACGCCTGCGCGGGCGGCCGAAGCCACCGCGCCCGCAACCGTGTTGGGAATATCGTGAAACTTCAGGTCCAGGAAGATGCGCCCGGCGCCTGCATCCTTCAGGCGCTCCAGAAAGGCCGGTCCCTCCGCCACGAACAGCTCCAGCCCCACCTTGAACGCCACTCCGGCCGGCGCCAGCAGCGCCGTCATCCGCTCCGCAGACGCTCCGTCCGGAAAATCCAGAGCGATGATCAGCCTTCGCGCGGGATCTCTCACGGCGTTGGCTCCTGCAGTCGCGTGACCGTCCCCACAATCTCCGAGGGGCTGGAGAATCCGTTCGAGGCCAGATAGTCGCGGATGCCTTCGATAATGGAAAGCGGCGCGAGAGGGTCCACGAAGTTCACCGTCCCCACCTGAACACAGCTTGCGCCGGCCAGCAGAAACTCGATGGCATCCTCCGCGGTGGCTATCCCGCCGATGCCCATCACGGGGATGCTCACCGCCTGGGCCGCCTGATACACCATCCGCAGCGCCACCGGCTTGATGCACGGGCCGGACAGCCCTCCCGTGACGTTGGCCAGCCGGAACGTGCGAGTCTTGATGTCAATGGCCGTACCGACCAGCGTGTTGATGAGCGAAATGCCGTCCGCCCCGCCCTCTTCACACGCCCGCGCGAAGGGGCGGATGTCCGTGACGTTCGGCGAAAGCTTGGGGATAACTGGCAGCCGGGTGCGCTCACGGACGGCGCTGACCACCCGGTGCGTCATGGCCGGGTCTGCCGCGAACTCGGCGTGACCGTGCTCCACATTCGGACAACTGATGTTGATCTCCAGCGCGTGGACTCCCTCCACATCGTCCAGACGGGCGGCAAGCTCGGCATAGTCTTCCACCCGGTTGCCCACGATGTTTACCACGACCTTCGTATCGAACCGGCGGAGGAAGGGCAGCTTATCCGCGATGAACGACTCCACCCCGTCGTTCTGAAGGCCGATGGCGTTCAGCATACCGGACGCGGTCTCGAAGATACGGGGCGGAGGGTTACCTTTGCGCGGCTCCAGCGAGGTGCCCTTTACGCAGATGCCACCGAGCAGCGAAAGGTCATAGATGCGGGCGAATTCCCGGCCGAACCCGAAAGTGCCGGATGCCACCAGCACCGGATTCTTGAAGCGCACCCCGGCGAAATCCACTTCCAGGCTGACGCGGTCCGGGCTTAGTCCCATATCAGCCTCGCCGCATCCACCACGGGGCCTTCCACGCACGCGCGCTGGAACTCGAAGTCGTCCGGACCGTCGCCGGTCCGCATCTTGATGGCGCAGCCCATGCACGTCCCGATCCCGCAACCCATATATGTCTCAAGGGAAAGGTAGCACTTTACGCCGAAGCGCGCGGCCATCGCGGAGACAGCCTTGAGCATCGGGGAGGGACCGCAGACATACAACACCGGCCGGTCCGGCGAAGCGGAAAGATAACGCTCCAGCAGATCCGTCACCAGGCCGCGATGGCCTGCGCTTCCGTCGTCGGTGGCCACTTCGCAACGCACGCCGGCCTCCTCGAACTCCCGGACCTGGACGATGGCCTCCCGGCTACGGGCCCCGTAGAGAAGGTGGACCGGACGGCTCTCGCCCTTCTCTTGAAGATGCTGCGCTGCGAGCAGGAACGAGGCGATGCCCAGCCCCCCCGCCACGAAAACCACCTCTCCGCCCTCCTCCGGCCCCAGCGGATACGGCCGTCCCAGCGGTCCCAGCACGTCCAGCCAGTCGCCGGGACGCTTGGCGGAGATCTGGCGCGTGAAGTGACCGACCGCCTCGTAGAGAATGGCGAAGGTCCCGGCCTCGCGGTCCACGTGGTTGACGGAGAACGGCCTGCGCAGGAACGGATCGTT
>JBBFLP010000060.1:0-8487 GCA_037478975.1 Armatimonadota bacterium | reverse complement strand
CGGCTCTGCAGAGCGACCAGCAGCGCCCGCGCCGTATCCAGCGAAGTCAGGCACGGGATCTGATGCTGCACGGAAGACTTTCTGATGATGGCCGCCTCCTGCTCGCTTCGCTTGTCATTGGACACGGTGTTGATGAGCGCGTCCACCTTGCGCGAGCGCACCAGGTCCAGCAGGTTGGGAGAACCCTCGCTGATCTTGCGGACGGTAAGCGCCTCGATGCCCCGGCTGCGCAGGAAGGCGCCGGTTCCGGCGGTGGCGTAAATCCGGAAGTCCAGATCCTGGAAGCCGCGGGCGATCTCCAGAGCCTCTTCCTTGTCCCTGTCGGCCACAGTGATGATGATGCGCCCGCGATCCGGCACATCCACCCCCGAGGCGACCATCGCCTTATACAGCGCCTGCTCGAACTGGAAGTCCACCCCCATGATCTCCCCGGTGGACTTCATCTCCGGGCCGAGGGCGACATCCACCTCCGTGAGCTTGGCAAACGAGAAGACCGGCGCCTTGACCGCATACATCCCACGGTCCGGCAGGAGACCGCTGCCATAGCCCTGCTCCGCCAGGGTCTGGCCAAGCATGATATTGGTAGCCACCTGCACCATCGGCACCCCGGTGATCTTGGAGAGATAAGGCACCGTGCGGCTGGCGCGCGGGTTGACCTCCAGTACCTGGACTTGATCTCCGTCCAGCACGAACTGGATGTTCATCAGGCCGATGACATTCAGCTCCCGTGCGATGTTCACGGAATGGCGCACCACCTGCTCCACAACGGAATCACTGAGCGAGATGGGCGGGCACACCGCCATGGAGTCTCCCGAATGCACCCCCGCGCGCTCGATGTGCTCCATAATCTGGGGGATGAGGCAGTCCCGGCCGTCGGCGATGACGTCCACTTCCAGCTCTTTGCCCACGATATATTTGTCTATCAGGATGGGCGCGTCCGGCGAGACCGCCATCACGTATTTCATATAGGCCAGAAGCTCCAGGCGGCTGCCGACGATCTCCATCGCCCGGCCTCCCAGCACATAGCTGGGACGCACCAGGACCGGGTAGCCGATCTCCTCCGCCACCTGCTCCGCCTCCTCGATGCTTGTGACCGCCCGACCCGCCGGCTTGGGAACCCCCAGACGCGACAGCATCTTCTCGAAGAGATCCCGGTCCTCGGCGGCGTCTATGCTCTCGAAGGATGAACCGAAAAGACGCACCCCGGCCCGGTGCAGCGGCCCGGCCAGATTGATGGCCGTCTGCCCGCCGAACTGAACGATCACCCCCTCCGGCTGCTCCTCGTCCAGCACGTTCAGGACGTCCTCCGGGGTCAGCGGCTCAAAATACAGGCGGTCCGAGGTGTCGAAGTCCGTGGAGACGGTCTCCGGGTTGTTGTTGATGATGATGGACTCGTATCCCGCCTCCCGCAGCGCCCACACCGCGTGCACGCTGGAGTAGTCGAACTCGATCCCCTGCCCGATGCGGATGGGGCCGGAGCCGATGACCACCGCCCGCTTGCGTTCTCCCGCATGCTCTCTGATGGGCGCGGCCTCGTCTTCCGAATCGTAGGTTGAGTAGAAATACGGAGTCAGCGCCTCGAACTCCGCGGCGCACGTGTCCACCATCTTGTAAGTGGGCACGATCCCCGCGCGCTTGCGCGCCTCGCGGAGGGCCATCTCGGACAGGCCGGCGAAGTCCGCGATGCTTCGGTCCAGAAAGCCCAGCCGCTTCAACTGCAGCACCAGATCGCGTCCCTGCCCGGCTGTGGGGGAATCCTCCCCCGCCACGAACGCCCGGATCTCCGCTGCGCGCTCTCTGGCCTCCGACTCCGCATCCACGATCTTCTTGATGCTTTGGAGGAACCATACGTCCACACCCGATAGAGCGGCAACCTCCTCCACCATCCATCCCCGCCGGAACGCCTCGGCGATGACGAACAGCCGCTCATCGTTGGGGATTTTGATGCCCTCCTCGATCTCCATCGGCCCCCACTTCTCGGCGTTCTTCAGCGTGAGCGAATGCAGCCCCACTTCCAGCGACCGGACCGCCTTCATCAGGGCTCCTTCAAAGGTCCGGTCAATGGCCATGACCTCACCGGTAGCCTTCATCTGGGTTCCGATGGTGCGGTCCGCCTGAGGGAACTTGTCGAACGGCCAGCGCGGAACCTTCACCACGCAGTAGTCCAGCGCAGGCTCGAAGCAGGCTAGAGTCTTCTTCGTGACAGCGTTGGGGATCTCATCCAGCGTCAGACCCAGCGCGATTTTGGAAGCCACGCGGGCGATGGGGTACCCCGTGGCCTTGGACGCAAGCGCGGATGAGCGGCTCACGCGCGGGTTGACCTCGATCACGTAATACTCGAAGCTTTCAGGATCCAGGGCAAGCTGCACATTGCATCCGCCCTCGATCCCCAGCGCGCGGATGATCTTCAGGGAGGCCGTCCGCAAGAGCTGGTATTCCTTGTCCGACAGCGTCTGGCTAGGCGCGACGACGATGGAGTCCCCGGTATGCACCCCCATCGGGTCCAGGTTCTCCATGTTGCAGACGGTGATGGCGTTGTCCGCGCTGTCGCGCATCACCTCGTACTCGATCTCCTTCCACCCCAGCAGAGACCGTTCCACCATCACCTGGCTGCGCATGGAGAGGTTGAGACCGCGCTGTCCGATCTCGATCAGCTCATCCGCGTTGTGGGCGATGCCGCCGCCCGTTCCGCCCAGGGTGTACGCGGGCCGGATGATGAGGGGAAAGATACCCTGCTCCGCGATCTCGTGGAGCTCGGAGGACTTCGTCACGATCCAGCTCTCCGGCACCGGCTCTCCGATGTCACGCATCAGCTGCCGGAACAGCTCGCGATCCTCGGCCTTCTGGATGGACTCCAGCGGTGTGCCCAGAAGCTGCACCCCGAACTTTTCGATGACCCCGGCCTGCGCCAGCGCCACGGCCAGGTTCAGACCCGTCTGCCCCCCCAGCGTCGGCAGAAGTCCGTCCGGCCGCTCCTGCTCGATGACCCGGCTGGCGAACTCCACCGTCAGGGGTTCGATGTAGACCCGGTCCGCCATCTCGGTGTCCGTCATGATGGTCGCCGGGTTGGAATTGATGAGAATGACCTCACAGCCCTCTTCGCGCAGCGACCTGCACGCCTGGGTGCCCGCATAGTCGAACTCGGCCGCCTGCCCGATGACGATCGGGCCGCTTCCGATGACCATCACTTTCCTGATGTTCTCTCTTCTTGGCATGGGGTCGCTGGCTAACCGTTCCTTTCCATCAGCTCCATAAAGCGGTGGAAGAAGTAGTTGGAGTCCACGGGACCGGGCGAGGCCTCCGGGTGATACTGTATGCTGAACACGGGAAGCTCCGTATGCCGGAGACCCTCCACCGTTCCATCGTTCAGATTGGTGTGGGCCACCTCCAGTCCCGTTCCCCTGACGCTTTCAGGGTCTACAGCGTAGCCATGGTTCTGGCTGGTGATGTAAACCCGGCCCGACTGCAGATCCTTGACCGGATGGTTTCCCCCGCGATGGCCGAACTTCAGCTTGAACGTCCGCCCTCCGTATCCCCAGGCCAGGAGCTGATGTCCCAGGCAGATGCCCATCATCGGCTTTGCCTGACTCAGCTTGCGGACCTCCTGAGCCACATCCAGCAGCCGCGCCGGATCTCCCGGGCCGGGCGAGACCACCACCCCGTCCGGGTCGCGCTCAAGAACCTCCTCCGCTTTCACATCGCAGGGGAAGACCGTGGTCTCGCAGCCCAGTTTGGCAAGCTCGCGCATGATGTTGCGCTTGACGCCGCAGTCCAGGAGGGCGATCCTCCTGCGCACCGGCCCCTGCGCCGGCCAGACATAGGGCTCGCGGGCTGTCACCTGACGCACGAAGTCAATCTCCTCGTATCCTTGAGAAGCCGCGACGTGCTCCAACAGCTCGCGCGAGGAGAGTTCGGTCGAGATGGCCGCCTTCATCACTCCGCGCACCCGGATCCTGCGGGTGATGGCCCGCGTATCCACTCCGGACATCGCGACGGTGCCGCTGCGCTTCAGGAAGTCGGTCAGACGTCCCTGACTGCGCCAGTTGCTGGGGACGTCGCACAGAACCCGCACCACGAAGCCGGCCACCTGCACGCGGGAGGATTCGAGATCATCCTCCGTCACGCCGTAGTTGCCGATCAGAGGATAGGTCAGGGTCAGGATCTGACCGGCGAAGGAGGGATCGGTCAGCATCTCCTGATACCCCGTCATCGCCGTCGAGAAGACCGCCTCGCCCGCCGAGGTCCCTTCGGCCCCGATGGACTCTCCCTCAAAGACGGCCCCGTCCTCCAGGGCCAGTATCGCTTTCAAAGGATTTGCGCCCCTTTCACTGCGTCGAAGCTACAGCCTGTCACGCTCTCACGCGGCCGCGTGGAGCCCGCACCAGATCGCCGTGGACGATCTGCCCGCCCACGATGGTGGCCACCGCCCTTCCCCGCAGCTCCCAGCCTGCAAACGGCGTATTGCGGGAGCGAGACTGGAAGGCCTCAGGATCCACGGTCCAGCGCTCATCCGGGTCTATGATGGTGATGTCCGCCGGACTCTGGACCGAAAGATGCCCGCCCGGAATCCCAAGGATGGAGGCGGGAGCGACTGTCATCTTGCGGATGGCGTCCGCCAGCCCGATGACTCCGGCGTGCACCAGCCGGGTCAGCACCAGGCCCAGCGCTGTTTCCAACCCCACCATCCCGAAGGCCGCAGCCTGGAACTCGCACTCTTTCTCGTGAGCGGCGTGCGGGGCGTGGTCGGTGGCGATGGCGTCAATGGTGCCATCCGCAAGCCCCGCCCGCACCGCGTCCACGTCCTCGGCGGTGCGGACCGGAGGGCTGCACTTGACCATCGTGTCGTAGCCCAGCGCGCTCTCGTCCGTCAGGGTGAAATACTGAGGGCAGGTCTCGCAGGTGACGCTGACGCCGCGTTTCTTGGCCTCCCGGACCAGCTCAATAGACCTGGCGGTCGAGATGTGCAGAATGTGCAGCCGGCAGCCCGTCAGTTCGGCCAGACGGATGTTGCGCGCCACCTGGATCTCCTCGGCGGCGCGAGGCATCCCCTTCAACCCCATCAACGTTGAGACCAACCCCTCGTTCATCACGCCGCCGCGGGTCATCGTCTTGTCCTCGCAGTGCGTCAGCAGCGGGAGGTCGAACGTGGCGCAGTATTCCATCACGCGGCGAGTCAGCTCCGCGGACTGCAGGGGAAACGCGTCGTCCGTCACCGCTACGGCGCCCGCCTCCTTCGCGTCGGCGATCTCGGACATCAACTCGTTTTCGTTCCCGCGAGTGGCAGCCACGGTGGGCCATACACGAACCGGGCTGGTCTCACGGGCCCGGCGGGCAACGAACTCCACCATCGCCCGGTTGTCTGTGGCGGGATTCGTGTTCGGCATCGGGACCACCGCCGTAAATCCCCCCGCAGCCGCCGCCCGGCCGCCACTCTCGATGGTCTCCTTGTATTCGAACCCGGGCTCCCGCAGGTGGACGTGCATATCAATGAGCCCCGGTGCGACGATCAGCCCGGAGGCGTCGAACACCACGTCCCCGTCCAGCGCCATCGCATCCGGCAGGTGCTGCCCGCACCAGGCGATGACACCGTCCTCCACCAGCAGATCCCCCACGGTATCCAGCCCGTTGCGGGGGTCTATAATCCTCCCGCCCTTAATGACCAGACGCATCGTTCGATCCTCCCAGCAGGAGATAAAGCAGGGCCATCCGCACCGCCACGCCGTTCGTCACCTGCTCCGTCACCACAGAGAACTCCCCGTCCGCCACGTCCGGGGTGATCTCGATGCCCCGGTTCATGGGCCCCGGATGCATCACCAGCACATCGGGCTTCGCCTCCCTCAGCACGCTCCGGTTCACTCCAAACGTCTGGGCGTACTCCCGGACCGACGGGAACAGACCCGCGTCCTGGCGCTCCATCTGGATGCGAAGGACGTTCACGACGTCACACCCGCTGATGCCGCGGCGAAGATTGGTATGGACCTCCACCGGCAGCTGCTCCACATCGGCAGGCAAAAGTGTGCGCGGCCCCACCAGCCGTACCTTCGCGCCCATCTTGGTGAGTCCCCAGACGTTCGAGCGGGCCACCCGGCTGTGGGCGATATCCCCCACGATCGCGACCGTGAGTCCCCGGAGCGTCCCCTTGTGCTGCCGGATGGTCAGCATATCCAGCAGTCCCTGCGTGGGATGCTCGTGGGTACCGTCACCGGCGTTGATGACCCGAGCGGAGGTATGACGGGCGATGAAATGCGCCGCCCCGCTCGCCGAGTGACGGATGACGAAAGCATCTGCTTTCATCGCGTTCAGGGTCAGGATGGTATCCTTCAGGGACTCGCCCTTTGCCACGCTGCTGGTGCTGGCGGCAAAGCCCGTGACGTCCGCGCTGAGGGTCTTCGCAGCCATCTCGAAGGACATCCGGGTGCGGGTGCTGTTCTCGAAGAAAAGCGTAACCACAGATTTGCCCCGCAGGGTGGGAACCTTCTTGATGGGGCGCGAAAGGATCTCCTTCATCTCCTGCGCCTGATCCAGAATGAGCTGGATCTCATCCGCGCTCATCTCTCTCAGCGCCAAAATGTTCCTGTTGAGTGCGCTCATTTTCCGCCCTGACCTCCCGCAGGCTTCTGAATGACCACCCTGTCCGCGGATGGGTCGTCGCCCAGCATCACCAGCACCTCTTCCCTTCGCGAAGTGGGAAGGTTCTTGCCCACGTAGTCCGCCCGCACCGGAAGCTCGCGATGTCCCCGGTCCACCAGCACTGCCAGCTGGATGGCCGCCGGCCGGCCGAAGTCTATAAGAGCCTCCAGCGCGCTGCGCACAGAGCGGCCGGTGAAGAGCACGTCATCCACCAGGACGACCGTCTTGCCGGTCAGGGAACACGGGATATCCGTGGGGACAAGCTCGGCGGTGCGGGAGTCGTAGTCGTCTCTGTAAAGCGAGATGTCCAGAGTCCCGAGGGGGAGCTCGTCGCCCTCGATAGTTTGCACGGCGTCCCGGATTCTGCGGGCAAGCGGGACGCCCTTCTTCTGGATGCCCACGAAGACCAGACCGTCGGCCCCGTGGTTGCGTTCGATGATCTCATGGGCGATCCGGGTAATGGCACGGCGGATCTCATCGCCGTCCATCACCTGCACGCTTTCGGTCTTCGCCATCGTGTGGCCCTCTCGTCGCCTTCGCCGGATTCCGCTTGAGCGCCACAAAAAAAGCCCCCCTGCGCTGAGTCGCAAGGCGGCCGTACGTGCCGGTCATCACGTTGTCGCCGTCTCCCTTGCAGGCCTCGCAGGACCAACTTAAAGGTGACGCATCACGGTTTTCTTGACGGCATTGTATGCGCCCCATCCACCGCTGTCAAGACCGGCGCCCATGTTTTTTCAGCCGCCGGACAGCAGGCCAGAAAACAGTGAAGCCCCCGCCTTCCGGCGGAGGCTTTCACGGTAAGAGGATTTCCCGACGGCCGATCTACCTGTTAGACACGGCGGCGGAACCGGAACAGCCCCAGACCGCCCAGACCGCTCAGCACACCGAGCTGGAAGAACACCGGCTCAGGGATCGGAACGATGGTCAGGACGTCCTGTGCGGGAGTGCCACGCTGGTAGCCCAGAGTGCTGGTCTCCCAGGTCAGGTTCAGAACCCGGACGTCACCGGTACCGCTGGTCCAACCGTAAGTGTTGGCATGAGCAATGAACTTGTTGTTCAAGGCGGTCTCGGTGTTGATCCAGCCCTGATACTGCCAGATCGCCCGCTGCAGCATATCCGCATCGGCGTTCCGCTGTCCCAGCGTGTTCAGGTAATCGTAGCCCGGCAGAATGCCCGCCCGGAACTGCGAATACAGGAATGCCGTCTTCGGCTGCAGATTGTCTTTGATGGGGTCGCCTGTCGGCTGGAGCACCTGTGTGGAAATGCCGACGACCCGGAAGGTGTTGTTCGGCAGGAAATACAGGTACTCGTTCAGCTGCACGCAGAAAGTCGTGAACGCGACGTTCAGCGGCTGCGTAATGTTGGGAGTGACAAACTCTCCGCCGTTGGCATTGCCCCAGCTATCCTGGAATCCGATGATGTCGTTCACGGCCACATTGTCCGGACCGACAAACGGATTCGTGGGGCTAAACGGCGTATCCGCCACCGCGCCGCCGGCCACGACCAGTGCGGCCGCCAGAGCGAGACCCAGACGGGAAAGCCCTTTTCCTCTCGTCACGGAACCTCTCCTTTCAGTATCCTGAACGAGTGCGCGCTGCGATCTGGTCGCGTGTTTTGCAAATACACACGCAGGCGCGCCTAACTCAAATCCTGGATGACAGAGGGGACACACGATAGCCGCTTCCCGGGAGCGCTCTTGCCGCTCCTGTTGGCCATCCGGAAGACCTCCCGTCAGGGGGAGATCTGTCCTTTTCCCTGCCTCCGACTTAACCAGATCACTTCAAGAGTACCACACGAACGCCGTCCTGCCAACCCTTTGCAAAAAAACCCGTATTTTTTACAGGTGGCAGGATGGCC
>JBBFLP010000059.1:0-13298 GCA_037478975.1 Armatimonadota bacterium | reverse complement strand
GATGGACAGGATCAGTGGTCGCTGCAGGTGTTCCTGAACATTGTGGAGTTCGGGATGGATCCGGCCCGCGCGGTGGAGGCGCCGACGGTCACGGTTCAGTCTTTCCCGTCTTCGTTCTATCCACGGCAGTGCTTTCCACTACGGGTGTCGTGCGAGTCGCGCATCAAGATGGAGACGCTCAAGACGCTCCAGCAGTGGGGGCATGAAGTCCACGTGGATCCTCCCTATGCGCACGGCCGGCCCAGTGTGCTGCGTCTGGAGGAAGACGGGTCGGTGACGGGCGCGATCACCAGTCGGCTGGAAACGGGTTATGTGACGGGATGGTGACTGCCAGCTACACCGCGCGGACGTAGATCTCCCGTGCGATGTCCCGGTCAATCGCTACGTCCGTCTCCCCGATGCGGATGACGTAGGACGGCCTTTTCTGGTGCAGCCGGATCTCGGCCCCGGGCGTCAGGCCCATCACGGCCAGACGGTCCAGACGCGTGTGGGACTTCGGTGCGATGAACACCACGCGATACCTCTGGCCCACAGCGGCATCCTCCAGTGGAGCCACCAGCGGTGGCACCTCGCGGGTGATGCGTCCGCAGCAACGGCCGCGAGGAATGGGACGCCCGTGAGGGCAGTGGGGCGGATGTCCCAGAAATGCGCAGATCCGCTCCACCACGGTGGGCGAAATGGCATGCTCCAGACGGCAGACGTCGGTGCGGCTTTCCGCGCTGTCCAGATCCAGCAGTTCCGTGAGAAGGAGTTCTGTCAGCCTGTGACGGCGGATGAGCTCCTCCGCCCGGGCGGCCCCGGTCTCGCTGAGCCGGATGGTTCCGTCCACCTCTTCCACCAGACCGGCTGCTTTCAGCCTGGGAAGATGGACCGAGATATCACAGCCTTCCTGACAATCGGTACCGTCGTCCGCATGCTGCAGGCTGCAGGAGTGTGCCGGCGAGGCATCCGGCGGATCCGCCGGGATGGACCGGCGATCTTCCTCGGCCACCCAGAGCTGCTCCAGGAGATGGTCCGTCTGCTCGCGGCTCAGCTCCGGCGGCCCTTCAACCTGGCCGCCACCATTTCCAGAAGGTCCACCACCGACGACCTCATTTTTAGCTCGATACCGCAGTTTGGACAGCATGACACTCCCGCTCCCGCGTGCTGCCTGTGCAGCGCGCAGCCTTCGCATTTCCGGAGCAGCTCTTCCTCGGAGCCGCGATACCCGCAGAAATGGCACTGGAACTCACTCACAGTATTCCCGACCTCAGCAGGAGCCGCACGGCCCCACCTGTCAGGACCGCCACGGGCACTATGAACGCGGCCATCGCGAAGGCAGTCTTCCAGCCCCGCTCCTTGGCCATCACCAGGAAATTCGCCACGCACGGGATGAAAAGCGTCAAGGTCACGATGCTGACCAGCACCTGGTCATCCGTGAGCTGGCCTGCGTCGAACATGGTCTTTAGCCCCGCGCCGCCGTAATCCCGGCGCAGGAAGCCCATGATGAACACCTTTGCGGCCTCTTCCGGCAGTCCCAGGACTCCTGTCACCACCGGTGCGCTCCACTCCTCGATCGTTCCCAGCAGGCCCAGCCGGTCCAGCGCAAAGAGGACCAGTGTGCCCAGGACGAACAGCGGCAGCGCCTCCTTCAGATACCACTCCGTGCGCGCCAGTGTCTTGTAGAGGATGTTGCCGAGCCGTGGCAGTCGCACCGGGGGTACCTCCAGGATGAAGTCCGAACTCTGCCCGGGCATCACCTTTCCGGCCAGATATCCGACGGCCAGCAGAACCAGCCCAACGACACCGGCCCAGATGAACAGCGATTTTGCGGTGGTCAGAAGCCCCAGAATGACACCGAGCTGCGCCGAACATGGAACTCCCAGCGCCAGCAGCAGCGTCACGATGGTGCGCTCCCTGCGCGTCTCCAGAATGCGGGTGGTCAGCGTGGCCATGGTGTCGCACCCCAGTCCCAGCACCATGGGCAACACGGCCTTGCCGTTCAATCCCAGCCGCCGGAAGATCTGGTTCACCTGCACCGCCAGGCGCGGCAGGTAGCCGGAATCCTCCAGCACCCCGAACGTCACGAAGAAGAAAAAGACCACCGGGAGCACGATGGCGATCCCGTAGGTCAGCGCCATCGTGATGATGCCATACTCGCCAACGAAAAGATCCCGCAGGAACGGGACCGGCACGAACGAGAAGACCCGCACTGCGGCGGGATTGATGTAGCCGTTGAAAAGCCCCTCTTCAATGAGATCCACCACTGTGCCCGCTCCGAAAACCCCCACCACAAGCCAGGTGACATACAGCACCAGCGCCAGCCAGGGAACGCCCCAGAACGGGTGCATCATCGTGCGGCCGAGAAAGGCGGCCAGCGCGCTTTCACGGCCTTCGGTTTTCTGAGTCACAAGAGCGAAAAGGCGTTGTACAGCAAGCGCCCGGTGACGGCTGATGATTTGTGAAAGGGGCAGAGCGGTGGTGGCAGCAAGCGCCGCACGGATTCCTTCAATCTGATGCAGCGTTGCGGGGTCCAGGTTCCTGACCAGCCACCGGCGGAGCGACTCATCGCCGCTCAGGATCATCAGGGCGACCCCGCGCTTTCCGTGCGTTCCCTCCGGAAGGAGCTCGCTGATCGCCGTCACAGCCTCCTCAATGGCTTCAGGGTACCGCACCAGAAGTGCGGGGCGGCGGTCGTGATCCAGATTCTGGACGAGGCGATCCATCCCGGTTCCCTCGACGGCCACCGTGCCAACCACCGGGATGCCCAGTTCGGCGCTCAGCCTGTCGGTGTCTATGTGGATGCCGCGCATCCGCGCTTCGTCCATCATATTGAGCGCCAGCGTGCACGGAAGGTCCATCTCCGCGAGCTGCACGGTGATCGCCAGCACGCGCTTCAGGTTCTTCGCGTCGCCCACCTGAAGCACAAGGTCGGGTGGATCCTCCAGCAGGATGTCCCGCGTGACCTGCTCATCTTCGGACATCGGGATCAGGCTGTTGGTGCCGGGTGTGTCCACCACAGTCACCCGCTGGCCGCGGATGGTGGCGGTTCCCTTCAGGATCTCCACGGTGGTGCCGGGATAGTTCGAGACGATAACGTATTTTCCGGTCAGACGCCCGAAGATCACGCTCTTGCCGGTGTTCGGATTTCCGACCAGGCAGATGGTGCGCTGGGATGTGAGGTTGATCGTCTCGACAGCCATTCCCGTGGGACCAGATGCCACTTGGTGGCATCTGACTCCTGCTAAATAAAGGGCAATTCGCCCCTCTCAATGCTACTCGTCCCGCGTCTCCCTGTCAATAGTTCTTGCCATAAAGTTGCAGAAGTCTCACCGCGCGAAGCAGCCGGCCTTTGAGATATACCGTATCCGCACGAATCCGCGTCCGGCGGGGAGTTTTGCGCGGGGAGCACGAATGGCAGCACGCAGGCGCACAGCATCATCCGGCGAGGCCCGGCAGTTCAGCCGGGTGGCCGCCATCTACGACGCGCTCATGGCGGGCATCGCGTACGACATCTGGGTGCGCTACATCCACACCCTCTGGTCCTCGCGGGGGCTTGATCCGCGGACGGTTCTGGATATTGCCTGCGGCACCGGAAACGTCTCCTTCCGGCTTGCGGAAGAGGGCTTGCGGGTGGCCGGGGTGGATAACTCTCAGGAGATGATCGCCGTTGCCGAATCCAAGCTCAGCCGCTCTCAGCGCCTGGAGGGCAATCCTGCTTTCTACTGCCAGGACGCCGCAGAGTTGGACCTGCCCTTCACCTTCGATTCGGCGCTCTGCCTGTTCGACAGTTTCAACTACATCCTGGAATACGAGCGCCTGTGCTCTGCTTTCCGCAGAACGTTCCTGCATCTGCGTCCGGGAGGGATCTTTATCTTCGATGTCAATACGGTCTACGCGCTGTCGCACGGGTTCTTCGATCAGGACAATCTCTCTTCAGACTCCTATCCCCGTTATGTGTGGCGCAGCTCGTGGGATCCGGTCTCGCGCCTGTGCACGGTGGAGATGGACTTCGAGGCGCTCACTGACTCCGGCGTGGAGACCTTCCGCGAGATTCACATCCAGAGGGGTTATACGCAGGAGGAACTGACCCGCGGACTTGAATCCACCGGTTTCGGCGATATCTCCGTGTTTCACGCGTATACTATGCGCCCGCCACACCGCCGCAGCGACCGCCTCTATTTCGTCGCGCAGCGCCCTCCGGACTGACGGCGCTGCCATCCGGGCGTTTCCGGGGAAGGAATCAGGCCAGCCGGTGGCGAAGGCGGCGGCGGAGCCGCCCTCCATTGCCGGAACCAGACGAGTGCGGGCGGCGGAAGGATACGACTTCCTATGGCGCAGGTGGAAGAACCCCGGACCGGGCGGCAAATGCCCTGGTACAGAGGCGTTTCAGGCTACGCCTGGCTGGTCCTTGTCGTTGCGGCCCTCGGGTGGCTGTTCGACACGCTTGACCAGCAGCTTTTCACCCTTATCCGCTTCCGGTCGCTTCAAGACATCCTGAGCGCTTACTATTCCGGCCCCGCGCTGGACGAGGCCGTGCAGCGATGGGGTTACAAGCTGACCTCCATCTTCCTGGTGGGCTGGGCCCTGGGAGGGCTGCTTTTCGGTATCCTGGGCGACAAGATTGGCCGGGCGCGCACCATGATGATCACCATCCTGATCTATGCGCTGTTCACCGGTCTGAATGCCCTGGTGCACACTCCGCTGCAGTATGCTTTCTGCCGGTTTTTCACCGCGCTCGGCATCGGGGGCGAGTTCGCGGCCGGGGCTTCTCTGGTGGCGGAGGTGTGGCCGGCCCGGTCCCGCCCGATGGCACTGGGCTTCCTTCAGGCGTTGTCCACGGTGGGGAATATGATGGCCGCCATCGTCACCTTCGTGCTGGCGGAAGTGAGCTGGCGGTGGGTGTATGTGGTGGGCATTGCTCCGGCGCTGCTGGTTGTGATCATCCGCCTGTTCATTCGCGAGCCGGAAAAGTGGAAGGAAGCGCGGGCCCAGACAGCCGCGGATCCCACCAAGGAGCTGGGCAGCATCCGGGATCTGTTCACGCTACCGGGAGTCAGCCGGAATACCTGGGCTGCCCTGCTGATCGCTCTGGCCGGGGTTCTGGGCCTGTGGGGCATCGGCTACTTCCAGCCGGATCTCATCAGCAAGGTGATGCAGGCGTCCGGGGCATCGGAAAGCGACATTCAGCGCGCAAAGAGCACGGTGTTCTTCATCTTCCAGATCGGCGGGTTCATCGGCATGTATTCCTATGCCGCCGCCAGCGAGCGCATCGGCCGCAAAGCCGCCCTGCTCATCATCTACCTCTGCGTGCTGGGCGTGGTGCAGGGGGCGTTCTGGACCATCCACCACGTGACGCACGCGTACGCATGGGCGTTCTTCCTGGGGTTCTTCACGCTCTCGCCGTTCTCTGCGTTCGCTGTCTATTTTCCGGAGCTGTTCCCCACGAGGCTGCGCTCGACAGGGGTGGGGGTGTGCTACAACTGCGCCAGACTTCTTGCCGCTGTTGGCATCTTCTATGTGGGCAGCATCGCGGCGAGCTTCTCGCGGCCGGGCGACCCCGTCTTTGGATACCGGATGGCTGCCAGCATCATGTCCTTCATCTATGTGTTCGGTTTCATCGGGCTGGCGCTGGCCCCGGAGACGAAGGGGCGTCCTCTGCCGGAATGAAGTGGCAGGGCCGGGAGAATGCGCAGGCGTGATTTTCTAAAAGCAGGTGCGGCTTCCGCCGCGTTGTTCGCGGCGGCAGACCGGTTGCCGTCGGGTGCCGCCGTTGTCAGCAACCACAGACAGGGAGACAGACAGGGAGCAAGAATGAAACTCGGACTCGTCACTTACAACATCGCATCGGACTGGGATCTGCCGACTCTCATCCAGCGCTGCAGGGATACGGGATATGAGGGCGTGGAGCTGCGCACCACGCACGCGCACGGTGTGGAGCCGGACATCAGCGCGGAGCGCCGCCGCGAGGTGCGGTCCATGTTCCAGGACTCGGGCGTCACTCTGTGGGGGCTGGGGACCGCGTGCGATTATCACCGTAACGACCCCGCCATCGTCCGAGAGAACATCGAGCTGACCAAGCGGTTCTGCGAGCTGGCGCGCGATGTCGGCGCCACGGGCGTGAAGGTGCGTCCGAACGGTCTGGTGGAAGGGGTGCCGGAGGAGAAGACTCTGGAGCAGATCGGGATGGCTCTGCGGGAATGCGGACAGGCAGCCGCGGATAACGGTGTGGAGATCTGGCTGGAGGTGCACGGTCACGAGACCCAGCATCCGCCGCGCATCCGGCGCATTATGGACGTCTGCGGACATCCCTCGGTGGGAGTATGCTGGAACTCCAATCCCACGGATGTGAAGGACGGCAGCGTCCGGGAGTATTTCGAGCTTCTGCGTCCTTTCATCCGCTCCTGCCACATCACGGAGCTGGCCAACGACTATCCCTGGCGCGAACTGTTCTCGCTGCTGCGCTCCGCGGGCTACGACCGGTTTACGCTTCAGGAGATCCAGCCACTCGCCGGCACAAAGGATCCGAAGGACATCGAACGTTTCATGCGTTACTACCGCGCCCTGTGGGCCGCGCTGCAGCCGGCCGAGTGATGTGAGACGGCCCCATTCATTGCCAGGTCCGCAAGGTAGAAGCGCGGGAGGATGCCACTTTGAGCGCTGTGACCCGGACTGAGCAGGGCGCCGGGCTGCGCTGGTACCAAGGCGTCCCCCGTTACTCCTGGCTGGTGCTGATCATCGCGGCGCTCGGCTGGATGTTCGACTGCCTGGACCAGAACCTGTTCAACCTGGTCCGGCAGGTCTCGGTGCTTGAGCTGCTGGAGCCCCATTACTCCGACCCGGCCGCGCTGCAGAAGGCGGCCGCCCGCATCGGGCCGCTTATCACCGCCTGCTTTCTGACAGGGTGGGCGGTTGGAGGGTTCGTGTTCGGCATCCTGGGCGACAGGCTGGGCCGTGCGCGGACGATGATCATCACCATCCTGATTTATGCGCTGTTCACCATGCTCAGCGGGTTTGTGCAGAGCTGGGAGCAGTACGCCGTGGCGCGGTTCCTGACGGGCATCGGGATCGGCGGGGAGTTCGCGGCGGGAGCCGCGCTCGTGGCCGAAGTCTGGCCGAATCGTTCCCGGGCCATGGCACTCGGTACGCTGCAGGCGCTGTCGGCCTTCGGCAACATGGGCGCCGCGGTGATAGTCTATCTGCTGAGCGACGTGGGCTGGCGGGTGGTCTACTGGGTGGGTGTATTTCCTGCGCTGCTGGTGGTCTGGATCCGGATGAGCATCCGGGAACCGGACCGGTGGGAGAAGGCCCGTGAGCAGGCGGCCGAGGACGGCGTCCGCAAGGAACTCGGCGCGATCGGTGACCTGGTGCGCGACCCGGTGCTGCGGCGCAACACCATCGCCGGGGTGCTCATCGCCATCGCCGGAGTCGGGGGGCTCTGGGGAGTGGGGTTCTTCCTGCCGGACCTGGTGGGCGCTGTTCTGAAGCCGACGCTCGCTCACCTCTCGGAGGAGGCTCAGAAGGGGGTTCTGGCCCGCTTCCGCAGTCAGGCGTTCTTCATCCAGCAGGTCGGCGCGTTCTTCGGTATCTTCGCCTACGCCGCTCTGAGCGAGCGTATCGGCCGCAAGCCGGCTATGTATCTGTTCTTCGCCCTGGCGTTTGCGGCGGTGGAAGGCACATTCTGGGGCGTGCGGAATATGGCCACAGCCTACGGGTGGGGGTTCGTGATGGGTTTTGCGGCGCTTGCCCCTTTCTCGGCGTTCGCGGTGTACTTCCCGGAACTCTTCCCCACGCGTTTGCGCGCGACGGGTGTGGGCTTCTGTTACAACTCGGCCCGGCTGCTGGCGGCTCTTGCTCCGTTTCTGCTGGGAAGCCTCGCGGCCCGCTTCACGCAGGCGGACGACCCTGCTGCCGGTTTGCGGATGGCGGCAAGCATCGTTGCGCTGGTGTATGTTCTGGGGTTCGCGGGCGTGGCTCTGGGGCCGGAGACGCGGGGCCGGCCGTTGCCGGACTGAGCGCAGTCCGTCGCATCAGGAGTCCCCGGGGGGCAGCTCGCGAACGCCCACACTGACGCAGGAGAGTTTGCCTGCGGGTTGCGAGTCCCGCTCCAGCTCCTCCACCTCGAAACGCACGTCCATCAAGAGGAATCTGCCCGGTATCTGCCCGGCCACCAGGGCGACTCCCACCTGGCGGCAATGGTCTCCCTGGTACAGGATCACGTGTCTTCCCGGGCGGGAGAGGCAGATCCCCAGTTGGCCCAGCACGTCACCGGGGCTTTCGCAGGGGGGAATGACCACGATCCGCTCGCGGGGAATGCCGCGGGAAGATTGATCTTCCTCCTGCTCCTCCGGTCCGGAGACGCTCCCTGTCACGGCCTCCACCAGGTCCATCGAGGAACGGCTGGTCTGTTCCCGGAGGTCGGGCCGCTCTTCAGGGGGCAGCAAGACGACGATAGGCCGGTCCGGGCCTTCGTGGTACATCGCCCGGATTAGCTTCACCAGCCCCTTTTTCCGCAGCCAGATGCGCCGGATGCGCGTTGGCTGTCCTTCCTGTCCTCCGGGGAGCATTTCCGCCTGCCCCTTTCCGCCAGCGCCCTGAGCGCGGGCCTGTACCTCCTCAGACCTGCACAGCCCCCGCGGAGTTCCAGTGGGCTTCAGCCGATGAGGATCCGCTCCTCCGGATAGGTGACCAGCCGCGGCGGCCGGCGGCGCGTCAGCACGATGACCACCGTCAACGCCCCGAGCCGTCCCCAGAACATCATCGCCATGATGAGGATCTGCCCGAACAGATTCAGGTCCCGCGTCATCCCCAGCGACAGCCCGCACGTCGCAAAGGCTGAGACCACTTCGAACAGTGTGGGCTGCAGCGCGGTATGATGGGTCACGAGGAGCAGCCAGGTGGCCGTGACCACCACGAACACAGATAGCGCGAAGACTGCGGCCGCCTTGCGGATCATCTCGCCAGGGACGGCCCGTCCTCCGATGACCGGTGTGGACCAGCCCCGGCCGTAGGCCCAGATGGCCAGCACCAGCGTCACCAGAGTACCCGTTGTGATGCCACCCCCCATGGATGCGGGGGCGGACTCCACGAACATCAGGCAGTTCAGCAGGAAGTCGCTGCTCGGGTGCAGGGTGCCGAGCTCCGGGATGCAGACAAAACCGGCGGTCCTCCCGGAGACCGACTGATAGAGCGCAAGGGCGATCTGCCGGTGAAACGGCTTGTCCGACAGCACGCCGCCGGTGAAAGACTCGGAGATCAGCAGTCCGAGAGCGCCGCCAAAGCTCAGGAACAGGATCACCGGCAGTGTGATCCGGGTGTGCAGTGAGAGCCTCTTGCGCCAGGAGAACGTCAACAGGTCGAAAAGCACCGGAACCCCCAGTGTCCCCAGGAAGATCAGGGTGCCCATGATGGCGAGCGTTCCGGTGTCGTTAGGGACGCCTCTGGGGAACTCCGGATGACCGTGGAACAGGTCGAACCCTGCGTTGCAGAAGGCTGAGACCGCGTGGAAAATGGCATAGAGCAGCCGGTCCCCGCCGGGCAGGATCTCCCGCCAGTGCCAGTAAAGCAGCAGGGCTCCCGCTCCCTCAAGAAGGAGGACGGCAAGAAGGATGTGCCGGACAAGCTGCACCACGCTGCCCGCCTCCCGCAGGCCGATAGCTTCCCGCAGCGCCAGCCGGTCCACGAAGGACACCTCACGGCCCAGCAGCCGGAAGGCCAGGGTGGCGAGAGTCATATATCCAACTCCTCCCACCTGAATGAGTCCCAATAGCACCAGCTTGCCGGGGAGGCTCAGGTCGGTGAAGGGCGTGATGACCGTCAGGCCTGTGACGGTCAACGCCGAGACCGCTGTGAAGAATGCCTCGTTCAGGAGGAGCTGGCGCTGGCCTCCCATGGGTGGCAGGAGAAGCAGGAAAGCTCCCAGCAGCACCAGAGCGCCCAGTCCGCTGACCACGCGCAGGGGGACACGGAGGACTGACACGGCCCCGGGCAGCCCGCGGTGTGCTGAGGCGCTGCGGGTGCTGTCGAATGGTTCCGGAGATGGGACCGGTCTGTGCGTCATTTCACGGAGAAGACTTCGCCTGCCGCGTCGGCGGCATCAGTCCAGTATACCCGGACATGCCTTTGTATCGCGCCGCAGCATCATCCGGGGCAGGATGTGCCATCCGGGGCGTCGAAGAGCCTCTCCGACGAGCATTGATAGGGGGTGTGGCCGGAAAGACTCCGGCAGAAGACCCGGGACCATCTGGAGGAGCCCACTGACGATGATGGAACACCTGACCCGTCGCGAACTCTTGAGGAGCGGCATTGCCCTGGCCGCCGGAGCCGGGCTTTGCAGCTTTGCCGGAATGCCAGCCGAGGCGCAGTTGGCCTCCGGCGGCGGTAAGCGCAGCCGTCTGAAGCTCTCCTGCTGCGCCTACAGCTATCGTGACCAGCTTACCGGCAAGGATGCCGCCAACCCGATGACCCTCGACGATTACCTGCGCATCTGCGCGGACTGCGGGTGCGACGGTGTGGAGCCGACGGCCTATTACTTCCCGGACCCCTTGCCGGATTCTTATCTGGTGGAGTTCAAGGCGAAGGCGCACCGGATGGGGCTGGATATCTCCGGCACCGCCATCCGCACGGACTACTGCAAACCCCCTGGTCCGGAGCGTGAAGAGATGGTGCGGCACACAAAGCTGTGGATTGACAGGGCTCTGCTGATGGGCGCTCCGTGCATCCGCGTGTTCGCCGGCGGGGACGCGAAAGGGGACATCCCGGCCCAGCGCAAGCTTTGCGTCGAGACCGTGCGTGAGTGCCTGGACTACGCGGCGGAGAAGGGAGTCATTCTGGCGGTGGAGAACCACGGCGGCATCGTGCACGATGCGGAGAACCTGCTGGCCCTGGTCAAGGAGGTGGGGTCGCCGTGGTTTGCGGTCACTCTGGACAGCGGCAACTTCCGCACGGAGGATCCTTACGCGGACATCGCCCGCTGTGTGCCGTATGCCGTGACGGTGCAGTACAAGACGGAGATCATGCCCGGCGGAGGACCCAAGGTTCCGGCGGACCTGCGGCGTGTCATCGGCATCCTGCGCGAAGGGGGCTACAGCGGTTACCTTGCTCTGGAGTATGAAGCGCAGGAGCCTGCGCCCGTCGCTGTTCCACGCGTGCTCCGCGAGATGCGCCAGGCCATTGATGAGACTCAGTAGGGCGCTCGCTGCGGCGACTCTGGCACTGCTGTCGCTGCCCGGACTTGCTTCGGAACCGGCAAAGGTATCGGCGGAGGAGGGCTTGGTGGACATCGGCGAGCGGCTTGAGATGTTCGTGGATCCCTGGCTCATTCAGGAGATGCGCGGAGCCGCGTTGAAGCTGCACGAGCCGGTGCGCCGGGAGGTGGTCTGGCAGGCGGAGAAGCCGTGGGAGGGCACCTGGTGCGCCTACTTCACCGCGCTGCGCGACGGAGACGTCATTCGTATCTATTACCGTGCCTCCAATCCCGGCAGGGACGCCTCGGAAGATCAGTATACGTGTGTCATCGAAAGCCGGGACGGCGTGCGTTTCACCCGCCCGGAACTGGGACTGGTGGAGTTTGAGGGTTCGCGGGCGAACAACATCATCTGGAAGGGGCCGCTCTCCCACAACTTTGCCCCTTTCGTGGATGCTAACCCTGACGCACGGCCCGGCGAGCGTTATAAGGCGGTGGCGTCCGTGGCCGGGAATCCAGAAAGGCCGGGCCGTCTTTACGCCCTCAGCTCACCGGACGGCATCCGCTGGAAGCTGATACGGGAGGAGCCGCTGGATCTGCCCGGCGCGTTCGATTCCCTGAACGTGGCTTTCTGGGACCCGCACACCAAGGTCTACCGGTGCTACTCGCGCATCTTCATGGACGGCTGCCGGGCCATCCAGAGCAGCATTTCGAAGGACTTTCTGAACTGGAGTCCGCCGGTTCCCAACAGCTACCCGGAAGGCGCTCCGCCCACGCAGATGTACACCAACGCCACCATACCGTGCCCGGGGGCGGAGCATATTCTACTGTCTTTTCCGAAGCGCTTCGTGGAGGAGCGCAAAAAGCTGCCTGATGCGGCCCTCCCCGGCGTCTCCGATGCCATCTTCATGGCCAGCCGCGATGGAGTCCACTGGGACCGCTCATTTCTGGAAGCCTGGGTGCGTCCGGGGCCGGATCCTCTCAACTGGTCTCATCGCAACAACATGCCCGCCTGGGGGATCGTCCAGACCGGTCCGGATGAGTTCTCGATGTATATCAGCGAGCACGCCGGATTTCCGACCACGCGGCTGCGGCGACTGAGCGTGCGGCGGCACGGATTCGCAAGTGTGCACGCCGGCTTCTCCGGTGGTCAGATGCTCACGCGACCGTTCACCTTTAGCGGGGAGGATCTGATCCTTAACTACAGCACGTCCGCTGCCGGATCCGTAAAGGTGGAGGCGCTGGATGCCGCGGGCAAGCCCGTTCCGGGCTTCACGCTGGCGGAGGCGCCCGAGCTTTTCGGGGATGAACTGGACGCCGTATACCGCTGGAAGAACGGGCGCAGGCTGGCAGAGTTGCGCGGACACCCCATCAGACTGCGCTTCGTCCTCAAGGACGCCGACCTTTTCGCCATCAGGACAGGCCAGACCGCAACCCAACCGCCGGCATACTAAATGGCCCACGCTTGGCGGGCCAGTTTTTGCGACCAACGGCGATCATCTTTTGCTCTTCCGGGACCCTGTTTCTTGGTCTCGCCCTCTACGCTGGTTGAGCCGCCCGGCGTAGCCGGACGAGTCGAAACCACGCTCCTGCCTTGCCTGGTCTCGATACGCGCGGCTTCCGCCGCACTACTCGACCAGCGTAGGTGTGGGCAACAACGCCCGCTGCCGTGACCGGCTTGCCTTGAGAGAACTCACCCTCACCCATTCCCTCTCCCGTTCTCAGGGAGAGGGTTGTCCGTGCTGCGTCCTTAGGGGGTTGCAGCCAGAAACGAAGGTGGTACAGCAGACCGGCGGCCCAAGTAGGCCTTCTCCCCCTGCGGTGGGAGAAGGTTTGGATGAAGGGGATGACCTGTCCAGCCCGCGACTGAAGTCCGTCCGCCCCGGGAGTTCTGGGAACTTGCTCCCGGACTCCCCCTACGCTGGTTGAGCCGTCCGGCGAAGCCGGACGAGTCGAAACCACAGCTTGCAGTGTGTAGTCTCGATACGCGCGCCTGCGGCGCGCTACTCGACCACCGTAGTAGTCGGGGATTTCTCAAGACCGTGGGGGCTGATCCAACGGCTGTTTGACACCCCCGTGGCGCGGGATTATACTGGACTGCGCCCGGGAGGGCATTCCTCGCGCGGGTCGCATC
>JBBFLP010000058.1:0-13313 GCA_037478975.1 Armatimonadota bacterium | reverse complement strand
GCGGAAAGGCGGGTGTTATCCGTGGTGAATGCCCCCTCGTCGGTCACCGTGACAGCCGTCGGGCCCGTGTAGTCCACCAGCCCCCACACTTCCTTGACCCCACCCTCTGTGGCGTCGTAGTAGCAGATGCGGAGGCGGCTCCCCTTGATGCCGATGACCGCATTGCGGCCGACATCTCCCACCGAGTCCAGACGGCGGATGTCCCAAGCCGTACCGTTGAACCACGCGTATTTCAGATCGCCCTGTCCCCGGTCATAGTAGACGATGTGCGGGTTCCCGGCGCTGTCCACGGCAAGGCTGGAAAACTCGCCCACATCCCCGGAATCCACCACGCTGATGGTCCACGAACCTATGGGGCCCACGGCATACTGCAGCCGCCGGTTGGTACGGTCGTAGTAGCTGATGTGGGGGCGGTTGGAGCTGTCGTACACGAGCGACGTGTATTCCCCCACGTCCCCGGCGCTGTCCACGGTGGATGTGAGCCAAGTGGTCCCGCTCAGATAGGCGAACTTCAGGTCCCGGTTGGTGATATCGTAATAGCTGATGCGGGGCACGCCGGAGAGATTCAGGGCCACGGAAGTATCCCATCCCACGTTACCTGTGGAATCCACCAGACTCACGGTCCAGACCCCACCGGAGCGCCGCGCGTGTTTCAGATCACCATTGGTGGCGTCGTAGTAGCTGATGTGCACCGTCCCACCGGAGTCCGCAGCGATACTGTTGTAGCGCCCCACATCCGCCGACTGATCCACCACCTCGTAAGTCCAGGGACCGGTCGGGAAAGCTCCCGGCGTCGTTGTCCGGGCGAGGAGAAGGCGTCTCTGGGACGGCGTGTCCTCGTAGACGCTGGCATACCAGTCGTCGTTCACGCGGTCCAGGTCACCGCTCAGATCCTGATAGGCCCCCATCGTCGCAAGACCGTCGAAGTAGCTCCGGTCCAGAGGTGAGAGATACCACGCATATGTGGCGGAACGGCAGACCATAAGGCTCTGCATGGACGGGTTGTTGTAGATGACTCCTTCACCGTCACGGCTCATTCCGATGGTGTCCCGGCCCATCTGAGGAGTGCGGTCCACCAGCTGCGTGGTGATCACCCCCGATCCCGCTCCGGTGATGGTGTAGTAGTGTAAGGAACCGGCGGGACCCGGCCCTTCCCCGCAGAATGCGAGCCCGAGCACTCCGGCGCTGTCGAAGGCAATGGCCGAATGCTGGTAGACACCCAGGCGGACAAAGTTCGCGGGGATCTCCGTCAGCCGCCAGACGCCGCCGATCCGCCTGTGGACGCGTGCGCTGTCTCCCCAGGCGTAAGCAACGGCGATGGTGCCGTCAGGGGCAACGGCGACGGAAAGATTCGCCAGGTAACGCCAGCTCGGGAAGTTCTCAAGCGCCGCCACAGTCTCTATCACCCAGCCGGTAGAGGTCTGGTACGCGATCTTGACCAGGCCGTTCGTGGCATCCAGGTAGGCGATGTAACGGCGGTTCAGACTGTCCATCACGATGGCGTTCCGCCATCCCGTGCTTGCCGATGCGGAATCCACGACGATCTTCACCCAGTTGAGACCGGACTTGAAGGCATAGTGGATCCGCTGGGTGGCCGTGTCGTAATAGGCGATGTTTGGCGTGCCCGATGTGTCCAGAGCCAGAGAGCACCAGCCGCGGTCCGCGGAGGCGGTACCGGCGAAGGGGAATGGCATGGTGTGGACAGTCTCGGTGCTCCACGCTCCTCCTGAGCTGCGCACGGCGTAACGCACCAGAAGCGAAGAGCCCCACTCCTGGATGTAGGCCAGGCGCGGTTGCCCATCGGGGCCGATCCTGACCGACGGAGAGGCGTCCTTGAAATCCACCGTTTGCCGCTGCCACGTCCCGCCGCTCCGGAAGACATGTTGCGATCCCGTGATCGCGATGTGAGGGTTGCCGGAAGGATCTATGGCGATGGAAGTGGATGCTTCGATAACCATAGACACCCGGTCATAGAGCGGAGTGATCTCCCAGGCGGAACCTGTCCAGCGGGCGTACTTCAGCGCCTGACCATTGTAACGGTCCACATAGGCAAGGTGGGGACGGTTCATCGAATCAAAGGTCAGGGAAACCTGGGTACCCAGATTGTAAGCCAGCGGCGCGTGTCCGGGTATGGCCCGCTTGTTGACGGAAACGAACCGGGGCGCGTCGAAGAACACCGATGGAGCGGCGGCCACACTGCACATTGAGCCCGCGAGAGCAGCGGCCAGAAGGAACCGGAATATGGAAGAGTATCGAGGCACGTTGAAAACTCCCCACGTCTGATACTGCAACGCAAAAGCGCTTATACAATGATTATCCGGTACTGAAGCGTCCCTGTCAACCGGCAATTTCCCGGATTGGAGCGTCAGGGGGCGGTGCGCCCTGCGGAGCGAGCCGCAGGAGTAAGACTCTCCGGAGACGAACTGCCTCTGTGAATACGGCAGACACGGCAGGAGGCAACCTGTGAGCAGACAACCGGCAGAGCTGGAACCGCTGGCGGGCAGCGCGGTGGATATCGCTCCGTTCGGGGAGATGCGCTTCTGGACGGGTGCGGATGCGCTGGCTATCGAGAGTCATCCGCTCAAAATCCACGAAGGGGCCTGGTATCCGGTGGACATCCCGGAACAGGGAGGGCCGCATCTGGGGATCGAGTGGCCCATGCCCCGGCAGTTCCGCGAGGTGCGAGTGCATTACGCAAAGATGCCAGCCTGCGCGGAGGCTGTGCGCCTGCAATACTGGAACCACAACTGGCCAGCGCGATGGGTTGGTGGTTGGACTGCTATAGACGACCCCCATAACGGCCGATGGGTGAGCGCGCATGGCGACGTGTTGTCCAACGGCAACACGGTGATCTACCGGTTCGATCCCCTGGACATCACGGAGCTGGAGCGGGCGGAGGACTTCGCGGTGACCTGGCGGCAGAGCTACCGCATCCGTCTGGTGTTCCCTCGTGGCCCTGTTCCGGCCGTCGAGCGGCTGGAGGTGATCTCCACATCCACGTGGAGGAAGGAGACACTCCACATTCAGGCTGCGGATCCGGCGTGGCCGGGGGCGGAGGTCTCCGTGGCGAACGGATATCTCCTCGGGTCTCGCAAAACGAGCGGTGCTCTGGAGCTGACAGTCCTGGCAACAGACTGCAGTAACCAGGTGGATCCGAAGCTGCTGCCAGTCCCGCCGGACAGAACCGTGGTGACGCTCAGCAGCGACGCAGGCAGGGTCTCGTTCGCGGTGGATGACACCTGCGATGGCCAGCCGGTAGTAATCCCCCACTGCGGCATCACTGTCCGCAACACCGCCTTTCCGGCAGCAGACCTCCGCCCCGAGCTTCCGAAACCGGTGCACGACCTGGTCTTCGAAGAGCCGGAGCAGACCTGGGAACGCGCCCGCAGGGAGATTCCCGGGCTGGTGAAGATCCGGCAGGGGCGATATGTCACTCTTGGCTGCGAAGGAAACCGTCTGGAGGCGGCTCTGCGCTACAACGGCGACATCTTCCTGGACAAGCGCCATATGAAAGTCACCGGGCGGGACACCGCCCGGCTCCTTTGGCCGGGGAGCCGCATCGAGTTCCGCTTCCCCACCATGGATCCGCCGGATTTCCGCGAGCGCGAGGACGCCGTGGAGCAGTCGGCCATGAACGGGTATCTGCCCGTCTACACAAGCCGGTGGGTGGACCGCCACGTGGAGTTCCAGAAGACCGACTTCGCGGCCCTGCTGCTGGAAGGGCCGGACAATGCAGAGCAGAAGCGGGGGGACGAGCCGGTCTGCGTGTTCTCGCGGGTGCATGTCCGCAACATCTGCGAGGAGCCAGTGAGGGCGCTCTTCTGGATGGTCATCGAGAACCCGGAGGCGCTGGAAGTGCGGGACGGCTTCGTCTACGCGACGGCGCGCATCCGTGAGGAGCGGTGGCCGTGGCACCGGGAAGCCATCGAGCGGCAGTGGACAGCGCAACCCTATGACGCCCCGCGTTTGCGGGCGCAGGTCGTGCTGAACGGGAAGGGCGATGTGCGCGCGGAGGCGTGTCCGAAGGACTCGCAACGTATCGGAGGGATCCCGGACGCGGTGTTGATAGAAGTTCCGCTGGATCCCCGCGAGGAGCAGGTTTTCGATCTAAAGATCCCGCTGGTGACCTTCACGGGCGACGAGGGCAAGGCCGAGCTGCAGGCAGTGACCTTTGACAGCAAGCTGGCTGAAATGGCGGCCTACTGGGAGGGAAAAATCGCGGCCGGCGCCAGGATCACGGTTCCCAACCCGCTGATCACAGACTTCGTCAAAGCGACTATCCCGCACGTGGCCATCACGGCGGACCGGGACATCCGGTCCGGCCACTGGCTGCTTCCGGCGGCCACATACACCTACAACGTCTGCGCGAACGAGGCCATGCATCAAGTCCGCTCACTGGACATGCGGGGCTATCACTCAGAAGCCAGACGCTACCTGATGCCTTTCGTGCACTGTCAGGGCAGCCGGCCTCTTCACGGCAAGTTCCGGACTCAGGAAGGAGTGCTGCACGGGCTGCGTCTGTCCGACGACCACGACTACCAGACCTTCAACTACAACCTGGATCACGGGTTCGTGCTGTTTGCGCTGGCCGAGCATTATCTGCTGACCCGGGACCGCCGCTGGGCCAGGTCCATCGCCGGAAACCTTGTGGCGGCGTGCGATTTCGTCACGCGGGAACGTCAATATACTAAGAGGGCGCAGGCGGACGGCAGTCCCGTCCCGGAATACGGCCTGCTGCCTCCCGGCCACCTGGAGGACAACCCGGAGTGGCTGTACTGGTATGCCGTGAACGCGTACTGCTACCGTGGGATGGAGGCCGCGGCAAAGGTGCTGGCGGAGATTGGACATCCCGAGGCTGACCGCGTGGCGTCGGACGCGGCCGCCTACAGGGAGGATCTGCGGCGCTCGATGCGGCTGCATATGGAGCTAAGCCCGGTCGCGCGGCTCCTGGACGGAACGTGCATCCCGTTCACCCCCACCCGTGCGGGCCTGTTTAGCCGCGACCTGGGATGGATCCGTGACAGCCTGTACGGCCCCATCCACTCCATCGAGTGCGGGGTTTTGGACCCGCTGGAAGACCAGTCTACCTGGATCCTGAAGGACAGCGAGGACAACGTCTTCATCAGCAAACTGCGCGGACGCCAGGTGGACATCCGCCGCTTCTGGTTCAGCCAGGGAGGAAACACCATCCAGAGCGGACTGCTGCCGATGGCGATGGTCTACGTCAAGCGGGATGAGCCGCGCCACGCTGTCCGGTGCCTGTTCAACGCCTTCGCGCAGAACATCTACGAGGACGTGCGCTGCTTTACCGAGCATCCCGTGGACGCGTTCGGGCTGGGCAGGGGGCCGTTCTACAAGACGCCAGATGAATGTTGCTGGGTGAACTGGCTGAGGCACTGCCTGCTGAGCGAGATCGGCTACGACACGCTGCGGCTGGCACCGGCGGTGCCCCTGGAGTGGCTGGCGGATGGCCAGGCGGTGGAGGCAGCCAGAATGCCGACCTACTTCGGGCCGGTGAGCCTGAGAATCGAATCCCGCGTCTCTGCAGGGGAGATGCGGGCGGTCATCGCGCCGCCGAAGCGCAACCCGCCCTCCCGGCTGGAGCTCCGGCTTCGTCATCCGGAGGGACGGCCCATCCGGCGGGTGGAGGCCGAAGGCGCCCGTGTTCTGGCTCTGGACCGGCAGAAGAGCCTGATCCAGCTTGATCCGGGACGCCCGGCCAGGATGACCGTCACAGCGAAGTTCTGAGGAGACAGGTATGCATCCGCTGAAACCATTGGCTCGCGGCGCCCTTGCCGCTGCTCTGATACTTTCCCTCGCCGCCGCCCTGGCAGCGCAGCCGATGCCAGAGCGGGAGCTGATCGCACGAGAGGGCAAGGGATATCTGGAACGCGTGGGGCCCCAGCTGGTGCTCCACCTGAAGGGCACGCCCGAAGAGATGGGCCGCCAGCACGGCGCGCTGCTGAAGGAGCATATCGCGGAGCTGCTCAAGAAGCTGGAAAAGCACCAGATGGTGCAGATGGGGCCGATGGCCGACTTCGCCAATGCCTCCTTCGACGGGGTCTGGAAGACACAGCTTCCGCACATCCCGGAGCGCTTCGTCAGGGAGATGAAGGCTCTTGCGGAGGCGGCCGGTCAGCCGTTCGAGAAGCTGCGGCGGGCGAACACCGTGCCGGAATTCTTCCACTGCAGCGGATTCGCGCTGTTCGGCAAGGCGACTCGGGACGGACGTCTTCTGCACGGACGGATCCTGGATTACGGCGTCACAATGGGTCTGCAGGATCACAACGTGGTGATCATTGCGCAGCCCGAAGGACACATCCCGTTCGTGTCCGTGGGTTATGCCGGATTCGTAGGCTCGGTCACCGGGATGAATCTCAAGGGCATCGGCTTCGGAGAGATGGGCGGAGGAGGAGTGGGCCAGTGGGACGGAACCCCGATGGCCTTCCTGATGCGCAGGGGGCTGGAAGAGGCAGACTCTCTGGAGAAAGCCATTGCGCTTTTCCGGGACAGCAGGAGGACATGCGAGTATTATTACGTCCTGTCGGACGCATCCATCCCTTCGGCAGTGGGAGTGTGGGCCACGCCTGAGAAGATCGAGTTCGTGGGGCCGGGAGAGAAGCGCCCTCCGCTGGACATCCCGATCGAGGATGGTGTGCTTCTTTCGAAAGACGAGCGCTACCGGCTTCTGGCGGAAAGGGTGCGGGAGCGATACGGGACGATCGGCCCCGCCGAGGCGATCGAGTTGATGAGACGCCCTGTGGCGATGCAGCACAACCTGCACAACGCCCTGATGTCCCCCGGGACGGGCGAGCTCTGGGTGGCGCACGCAACGGCTGATGGCTCGCCCGCCAGCGAACAGCCCTATACTTATCTGAACATCAAGGAGCTGATGTCCCGCGAACCGGGGGAGCGGTGACAGAGGCCGGCGGTCAGATTCCGGGCCGCGCGAGCACCAGAAAAAGAGGAACCGGAATGAACGTTGAAACTCTGGCCGCGTTGACCCTGGCAATGGCCGCGTCGTCCGTGGCGGCGGGTAGCGGCGGGCCTCTGGACTGGAAAGGACTGAAGAATCCTGTGCTCCAGTATGCGGACTGGTCCGTGAAGGACTATGCCTGCGTCTATCACGACGGCAAGTTCCACATTTTCTTCTCCGCATTCTATGAAGACCGTGGACGTGTGCGAAGCCATGTGGTGCAGGTGACCACCCCCGACTTCAAGACCTTCTCCGAACCCCTGATGAACCTGGACGGCCGCGAGGAGGACTGGATCGGGATGTGCAGTCCGGATGTGGCGCGCATCGGCGACACCTGGTATCTCTGCTACAACTCCTGGGGAGACAAGGAGGGCCAGCCGAACCAGTTGTTCTTCCGCAGCAGCAAGGATCTGAAAAACTGGAGCCCGGCCAGACCACTGGCGGCAAACCTGACGCGCGGAGTGCGTGCCATTGACGCTGCCGTCGCCCCCTGGCAGGGCAAGGTGATCCTGTTCTGGAAGGAGGTGCAGACCACCCGGTGCGCCGTTGGCGACTCGATGGAAGGGGAGTTCCGGTTGATCGGCGACGGATATCCGAAAACATGGATGCGGGACGGCCGTGAGGTCACATGGAACGAGAACTACCAGCTGCTGTTCATTGACGGCAGATGGCGTCTCCTGACAAGTACCAAAATGGAAGGCAGCACGATGTTCCCGATGATCTATACTATGGATGGGGACGGCAGCCAGGCTGAGCACTGGCTGCGGTGGGTGGACGGCTACCGCATCAACGTCGCACAGGAAGAGTTCAACACGCGCGACCAGGCCAATGCTTCTGCGCTGATGCTGCCGGGGAAGATGGAGGACGGATACTGGTATCTGCTTTACGCCGGCAACACCGAGGGACAGACGTTCCTGAAGCGCGGCCATAACCGGCTGGGGCTCTCCCGATCCCGGGACCTGCTCCACTGGGAGCCTGCCGGCAGCGCCGGGGAACAGCGGGACGAAAAGTGAAAAGGGTCGCCGCAGCACCTCATCGGAAGGAGGCGCTGAGCGGCCAGGAAAGGAGAAAGAAGTGAACGCGTTTTTCTCCAGACGAAGAAGCAAAGCGGGCTTCACACTGATAGAGCTTCTGGTGGTCATCGCAATCATCGCCATCCTGGCGGCCATCCTTTTCCCGGTGTTCGCCCGGGCGCGGCAGCGGGCCAAGGACGCCACCTGCAAATCCAACATGAAGCAGCTGGCGCTGGCGGTGGAGCAGTATCTGAACGACTGGAACGGGTGTTACGCGGACCAGACTTCGGTGGGCATTCCGTATCAGAATCCCTACTCGAACGCCCTGGGCGGGCGGTGGATCCAGGAGTTCTCGCATCGCTACCGGGACTCAAGCGGACAGCCTGCGGGACTGGCCAAGGCTCTATGGCCCTACACGAAGTCGCTGGCTATCTTCAAATGTCCTCTGGAATGGAAGGATCAGAAGAAGCAGCAGATGCAGGGGATCATCTGGCTGCCGTATGAGGTGGGCAGCAGCTACTATTTCAAGCACGCCCTGAACTACTATGCCAACTACTACGAGCGGCCTATCAAGCAGTCCGCCGTGGCCTACCCATCCAAGACCTGTCTGTTCTACGAGGAGGCCTGGCATTACGACGCGGCGAACCCGCTTCTGTGGAACCAGCCGAAGACCACCGACACCAAGCGTGTGAACGCAGTCTTTCTGGACTGCCACGTGGGGCACATAGACATCCCCTACAACTCTCTGAGCGGCTATGACGGCAACTGGTACTACTATGACGACACGATGACCGACCCTTCGAGGCCTCAGCACGTCTGGGACGTCTCGAAAGGGGCAAGAGACGTGTTCTAGTCACACAGCCGGGCGCACCACAGGGGGACCGGATGGCGTTGCACAAAGGATTGATGCGGGAAGGATTCCCGCTTCCTCGGTGCGAGAAGCACTTCCACGACCACGACGAGACCTGGCTCATCCTGGCAGGAAGAGGCACGGGATACTGGATAGACCACCACGGGGCGCGGGAGGATTTCGAGCTGGAGGCGGGCGACGTCTGGATGGTGCCGGCAGGGTTCGAGCACGGTTCGGACGGCCCCAACAGTGAGGACTTCCGGATCGCTGTATTCAACGGCACACTTCCGGAGGGCAGTCATCCTCCCGGTCATTACTATGTGGAACACGAGGGTTATATCCCGCAGCTACAGCTGGTGCGCAGGCCCACGAGCCGCTATGCAGGAGGAAATCCGGAAGCAACTCCCGATTGAGGAGAGGAGAACGCGATGCGCGCGCTTGTGACCCGCCTGCGCCCCGACGGACGGCGGGAGAAGGTTCTCGTCCACGACTGGCCGGACGCCCCTGCCCCGGAGGGCAACCAGGTGCGCACCCGGACCATCTACTCCGGAGTCACCAATGGCACGGAGCGCAACGACCTGGTGGGAGGCAACTACGCCCGCCCGGACGATCGGCTTCCCGCTCCGCGGGGCTATCAGAACGTCGGCGAGGTCATCGAGTGCGGACCGGAGGTGACCACCCTCCGGAGAGGAGACCTTGTTTTCTCCTCTTCTGACCATCTTGAGTTCGCGACCTTCCCGGAAGACTGGCTGGTGGTGCGTCTGCGGCCCAACGTGGACCGGCGCGACGCGGCGCTTTTCGGAATGGCCGGTGTGGCGATGCGCACGTGCCGCCACGCGGAGGTCCAGGCGGGTGAGCGTGTGTTAGTAGTCGGGGCGGGTGTGATCGGCCAGATCGCCGCGCAGCTGGCAGCCATCTCGGGCGCTGACGTGACAATCTGTGACATCGTGGAGCCACGTCTAGAGATCGCCCGTCAGATCGGAGCCGCGACGGCGATCATCAACACCGCAGAAACATCGTGGGAAGAGACGATCCCTGAAGAAGCCTTCAACGTGGTCATGGACTTCGCTGGCGCGCCGGGAATGGAAGACCATCTCCTGAAGGCCGCAGCGCCCCGCGGCAGGGTGATGCTGATCGCCGGGCGAAGTGAAGTGCTATACACCTTCAACGTGGGACAGTCCCGCGAGATCACCATCCGGCAGAACAACCATTTCGACCTGAGCGACCTGCAGGCGGTGCACAGCCTGACCGCCGAAGGCAGACTTCGCATTTCGCCGCTGGTGCAGGACGTGGTGCCGGTGGATCAGGCTCCGCAGATTTACGAAACACTCCGGGACAATCCGGAGAGACTGCTGGGAACGGTGTTCGTGTGGTAACCAGAAGGAAGGATCTCTTGAGATGCAGCGGATCAACAGGCGCACCTTTCTGGGCGCGGCGGGAGCCACACTGTTGAGCGCGGCGGCCCCCGGAGCCTCCGGCGCACCGAGGACGGACCTCAAAGGGACGCGTCCGAACATCATCTTCATCCTGGCCGATGACCTGGGCTACGGGGATCTGGGCTGCTACGGCCAGCGGATGATCCGCACTCCCCACCTGGACCGGATGGCACGGGAAGGGATCCGCTTCACGGACTGTTACGCGGGCAGTACAGTCTGCGCCCCGTCCCGCTGCTGTCTGATGACGGGCTACCATACCGGACACGCGCACATCCGCGGCAACGCGCTCATCCCGCTGAGGCCCGAAGATGTGACCGTGGCGGAGTTGCTGAAAGAAGCCGGATATAAGACGGCAGTTATCGGCAAATGGGGACTGGGCGAGCCGGAGACCACCGGCATCCCCAACCGGAAGGGCTTCGATTACTGGTTCGGATATCTGAACCAGACACACGCGCACTATTACTACACTGACTACCTCTGGCGGAATGAAGAGAAAGTCTCCATCCCCGAAGGAACTTACAGCCACGACCTGTTCACAGAAGAGGCCCTTCAATGGGTGCGCGAGAACAGGGATGGTCCGTTTTTCCTCTACCTGGCCTACACGATCCCCCACGCCCTGAGCGAAAACCCTGAGGACGGGATGCCAGTCCCCAGCGACTACCCCTACAGCGGGACAGACTGGCCGCAGAATCAGAAGAACCACGCAGCCATGATCACCCGGATGGACCGGGATATCGGCAGGCTTCTGGCGCTGCTTTCCGATCTGGGAATAGATGATCGCACGCTGGTGCTATTCTCAAGCGACAATGGGACCCACAGGGAAGGAGGCGCCATCCCGGAGTTTTTCAACTCCAGCGGACCGCTGCGAGGCATCAAGAGGGATCTCTACGAGGGCGGAATCCGTGTCCCGATGATCGCGCGGTGGCCGGGCCGCATCCGGCCCGGGCAGACATCGGATCAGGTATGGGCGTTCTGGGACTTCCTGCCCACTGCGTGCACCCTGGCCGGGGTACGATCTCCGGCTGGCATTGACGGCCTGGACATGTCACCTGCCCTCATGGGCCGCAGGCTGCCCCACCCCCCGCTATACTGGGAGTTCCACGAAGGCCGTTTTGCGCAGGCCGTGCGCGACGGACGATGGAAAGCGGTGCGCAATGATGCCGGTCTGCCGGTCGAGCTGTACGACCTGAAAGAGGATATCGGTGAGCAGCGCGACCTGGCAGGCCAGCACCCGGACGTAGCCGCACGGATGGCCGGTCTGATGGAAGAGATGCGGACCGAGTCTGAACACTGGCCCGGCAAGAGGCAGGGTCGGTAAGGAGAAAGTGGCGGTGAAACGGCGGGAGTTCATCAGAGGCGCAACGGCTGCGGCCGGCCTGGCGGTCTGCGAAACGGCCGGGATCCCCGTAGCCGGCAACCGCGGGGCGCCTGTGAACTTCCTGCTGTTCATGTCCGACGAGCACAACCCGCGCTACTCCTCGATCTACCGGTATCCGGGATATCCGGACTTCCTGCAGACGCCGAATATGGAGGCGCTGGCCAGGCAGGGAACCGTCTATGAGAACGCCTACTGCCCGTCCCCCCTCTGCATGCCCTGCCGCTCGTCGTTTATGTCAGGCCGGCGGGTGCACGAGGTGCGCGCCTACTCCAACTGCAGTATCTTCCAACCGCGATACAACGCTCCCGGAGCTCCGGAGGATTACAGTTTCCCCTCGTATGGCCATATCCTGAGCCGTTCCGGTGTGCACACGGTCTACATCGGTAAGATGGACGCCTATGCCTCATCGGACAGGATGGGCTTCGACGAAGTCAAGCACCCCATAGACCGGCCTCCGCCAGGCGACTGGAACATCCGGAGACGGCCCCTGAAAGTACGGCGAGGAGCTGCAGCCGTGGCCACGCAGTATGGCCCGCGACAGGACCCGCACGCGGGAGACCGCCTGATGGTGGAAGAGGCCTGCCGGTGGATCCAGACCAGCGGGGTCGAGTTGAACAGGCAGGGCAAACCCTGGTTCCTTGCGGTGAATGTCACCGCGCCCCACTTTCCCCACGTGTGCTCGGAAGAGGACTGGGCGCTTTATCCGCAGCCGGGTATGCCGCCTGCAGGCAGAGAGGCACCGACCGCCTGCCATCCTCAATCTGTGGAGTTGCGGACGCACTTCCAGGATGACCACCCCGATTGGACGCAGGAGAACATCCTCGGCAACCGTAGGGGATATTTCGCGCGCGTGACTTTCGTGGACCGGATGCTTGGCCTCGTGATGGAAGCGCTGGCCAAGGCCGGGCTGCAGGGGAGCACGGTGACCTGCTACACGTCCGATCACGGCGAGATGCTGGGCAAATTCGGAATGTGGAGGAAGTGCGCGCTGTATGAGGACTCGGTATGCGTCCCTCTGATCGTCTCCGGTCCGGGTTTCCGGCGCGGGGAGCGCGTGGCCACTCCCGTGGACCTGCTGGATCTTCATGCCAGCATCTTCCGATCGCTGAAGCGGGACCGTGAACGTCCGTCCAACTGGGCGGGAGAAGCTCTTCAGGATATCCCCGTGTGGGACGGGAACCGTGCTGTCTTTAGTGAGTATCACGGGCACGGGAGACGGACAAGCTCCTTTATGCTGAGGCAGGGAGACTGGAAGCTAATCTACCACACGGGCGCGCCGCACCAACTCTTCAATCTGGCGGATGATCCGAATGAGCTTCGCGACCTTGCCGCAAGGGAGCCTGTCCGGCTCCGCCGGATGTGCGCCGAACTCAGGAGTTTCTGCGCGCCGGAGGAAGAGAACTTGCGCGCATCCCGCTTCGTTCAGGAGCAGCTCGCCGAGATGGAAAGGCTGTACCCTCATCCCGATCCGTCCGACCCGGAGGAACGGCCCTGAAGAGCGCATCCGGGAGAAGGATGCCGCGCTGCGCTCCTTGAAAGGGCTACGAGAACAAGAACTCCACTGCAACTTTGCGGACGCTAACGCGCGTATCAGCAAGGCGTGGATATGATGGAATGAATCTGTGAGATGGGGGTAGGAGGCTGGCTGCAGCGCTCACTC
>JBBFLP010000057.1:7696-13382 GCA_037478975.1 Armatimonadota bacterium | reverse complement strand
GCCTTCGCCACTTCTGCCGAAGAACTGTTGACGGTCTGAGTGGCCGCCGAGACCTCCATCACCCGGTTGACCACCTCGTCCACCGCCTGTTGGATCCTCTGGAGCGACTCGCCCGCCTCGCCCGCAAGCTGAGACCCGGCCTCGACCTCGCGAAGCCCCGCCTCCATCGCCTGCACCGCCTCCTGCGTGACGGCCTGGATCTGCTGAATTAGTCCCGCGATCTCCTTGGTCTCCACGCCGGAGCGCTCGGCGAGCTTTCGCACCTCGTCAGCCACCACCGCGAAGCCTTTGCCGTGCTCCCCGGCCCTTGCCGCCTCGATGGCCGCGTTCAGCGCCAGCAGGTTGGTCTGCTCCGCAATGTCGTCAATAGCCTGAACGATGGTACCGATCTGGCTGGAGGACTCTCCCAGCTGCCGGATGGCGCGCGCCACCTGCTCGGTGGTCTCGCGGATGCGCTCCATCCCGCTGATGGTGCGGTCCACGCTGTCCTTCCCGGCGCGGGCCACCTGCGCCACCTCGGTGGTGCTGGCCGCCGCGGATTCCGCCCCGCTCGCGGCAGTGGCGATGCCGTCGGTGATGTCCTTGACGGAAAGCACGGCAGATTCCACGATGGACGCCTGCTGGCGAGCCGTCTCCGAAAGCTCTTCCAGACTTGCGGCCAGATTGCGGATGTCCTCCACCGCGGTGGACACCTGCGTGGACTGTTCAGTGGAGCCGCGGGCCACGTCCTCGATGGTCTGCGCGATCTGCTGGGCGGACTGTCCGGCCTGCTGCGCGGTGGCCGTGAGCTCCTCCGCCGAAGATGCCACGCGCTGGGCTCCGGCGTTCACCGTGCAGCAGATCTCCCGCAGGTTCAAGACCATCTGTCCGAAAGCGCGGGTCAGAACGCCGAGCTCATCCTTTGCCGCGGAGTTGACGTTGACCCGAAGGTCACCCTGACTCACCGTCTCAGCGGCCTCCACCAGAATGCTCACCGGGCGGATGACGCTGGTGGAGATGGCAATCCCCAGTGCCACCGCAAGGACTGCGGCGATGACCATCCCCGTCAGCATTCCTTTGTGCGCCCTGGCCGCGGTCGCCTCCGCGGACGCCTGCGCCTCTTCAGAACTTTTCTGCAGAGCGGGTATCAGTTCGTCAAAAAGACCCTGGACCTCTTTCAGATGCCCGTTCATCTCCGTGCCGAAGAACCTGACCGCTTCGCTGCGGTGACCGGGTCCCTTTGCCAGCAGCGCCTCCAGCTGATGGGCGGATTCGTGCAATCTTCTGTGGGGTTCGTCGAACTTCTGAAGGATGGCCGCCGCCTCCGGATTGCGCGCCTCCATCTCCTTGCGGGCATCGCTGTAGTACCACTCCCCGAACTTGCACTTCGTGGGATCCTTCTCTACTTCCAGCCGCGTGATGGACGCGTCACGCTGGAACTGTCCGCACTTTCGCACCCAGAGGATGTGGTCTATCTCCCTCTGGAGCATCGTGGCGGTGTCCTGTTCGGTGAGAACCGCTGTCTCCATAGCCCTGTGGGTGGCGGTCATAGATCTCAGGCCCGTGAAACCCACGGCCAGTGCCAGAGCGGCCACCAGAATGAAGCCCCCGAGCAGCCGCTGTTTGATGCCGATCTGCTCCAGCCGTCCCGCGCGGCGGTCCGGCTCGCCGGATCCGTTCCGGCCGATGCCAGTCTGATCCGTTTTCATCATCCTATTGCCCCTCCACGGCAATCACGAGCGGGAGACGGCTCCCGGCTGGGACCGGGATGTCCGGCGGCCCGCAACTTCCTCCTATTTTCTGAGAATTGTCGGTTCTGGAGCCGCCACGTTGCAGGGTCTGAGACGACCCGAGTAGAGCTTTTTCGCAGGAGTTTCCCGAAGTTACACGGTGGCGCTGTATTGACGGGCGGGTGAGCGCGGGCCTATAATGCAGTGGCTCGCCCGGGCCGCCTTTCCTCACCGACCGCAAAACACAGGCGTGATGGCGCGCCGGCCCCGCCGGAAAGCGCCCGGCGACCTGACCGGGGAGAGTCCTGCCATTGTCAAGACGCTATGCCGATCTTCCTGCGGCGCCGCGCCGGAGGCGCAGGCGCGTTTCGCCCTTGAGGCTGATATTCAGGGGAGCCCTGTTGCTGGGCTTTATCCTGATGTCCGTCTCCGCCGGGACGCTGGCTTACTGGCTGGTCTCCAGTCAGCCCGCGCGCGAGGCCGCCGGAGCCGCACTGACCGGCGGAGTCTCGCCCGCCCGCGCTTTCCCTGGGCGTGATTCGGTCAACATCCTGCTTCTGGGCCGCGACGAGGATCGCGACCGGCGGGGTCAGGTGATGGACACCCGCGGACGGACGGATGCCATCCTGCTGGCCCACGTGGATTTCCGTGAGCGCAGGGTCGGGATGCTCTCCATCCCGCGGGACACTCTGGTGCGCATCCCGGGGTACCGCGGGCGGCATAAGATCAATGCGGCCAACCAGTATGGAGGCCCGGAGCTGGTGGCTCAGGTGGTGGAGAACCTGACCGGCGTCTCGCCGGATGCCTACGTCCTGGTGGACTACCGCGTCTTTGCCCGGCTGGTGGATGAGGCGGGCGGTGTGATGGTGGAGGTGGACAAAGAGCTGAACTATGACGACAACTGGGGGAACCTGCACATCCACCTCAAGCCGGGACTACAGAAGCTGAACGGGGAACAGGCCCTGGGACTGGTGCGCTTCCGCAAGTCCAACGACGGCCACGGAGATACCGACCAGGAGCGCATCGCCCGTCAGCAGCGGCTGCTTCACAGCCTGGCCGCCCATCTGGCCCGCCCCTCCAGTTTGATGAAGCTGCCGCGGCTGCTTGCCATCGCCACCGAGGAGTCTCAGACGAACCTTTCCACGGGACAGGCGCTGTGTCTGGCAAGCTTCGTGCGGTCGGTGGGTACGGAGAACATCCGCATGGAGGTACTCCCAGCCACCCCGACGCGATCCGCCCTGCGGGTGGATGAGCCAGCGGCGCGCAGGGTGATTCAGGAGATCTTTTTCACTCCGCCCGCCCCGGCCGGTTCCGGAGAGGGCTGAGCGCGGGTCACAGGGCCCTGAGTTTCTTTCTAACAGAAGAAGGCCGGAGGGTGCTTATACCCTCCGGCCGTTGTGCAAAGCCTTTGTTGTTCGCAGGCGTCACAGCGTGCCGTTTGTGGCCTGCTGCCGCCTCTGGTCCATTATTCGTTCTGCTGGCTCTGGGCGCTTCGCGCGCGGGATGAGCGGGCCGCGGTCTTGCGCTCTCCGCCCGCCTGCTGCTGTTGCTGTTTCATGCGCTCCTTGTAGCGGTCCCGGGCGCGCTTCCGCCTCCGCCTGAGCTCTTTTTGCCGTATGAGCAAGGGCCGTGCAACCTCCTTGGTGTTGTTCCTCGCCGATTTTAGCACGCGCAGCGCCTGCGGGCAATGCCGCTGCTTCGCTGTAGATGGTCACGCCCCGCGCCGAAGATTTCTGTGAGATTGCGGCCGGGTGCAGGGCGCAAAGCAAAGGCGGCGCCGAACCCGGGGGGCTCCCGGGGCGTCTATCAAGGGGGCGCGAAGGCGCGTCGGGAGAAGTTTGACTGCCATTTTGCGCTGATGGTATACTCGACGCAGGAGGCGGCGGACGGCCCCGCCCCCGTGAGGCCTGCCATTCCAGGTGACGGGGAGAGGCCTGCTCCGCACGGTGCGCCGCTCCCCCGGAGCGAAGGGCTCCACCTCGCACGGGCTGCGGCGGAGCTCTGCCAGGCACGCGCAGACGCTGACCGCACTACTTGGATAACTATGCCTGAAACGACAAATCCCAACGCAGTAACAGGTACGCCGCTGGAAGAACAGGTGCGCCTGCTCTCCGAGGAGCTTGAGAAGAAACAGAAATACATCAAGATCCTGGAGGAGGCCAACAAGGAGCTGGAAACCAAGCTCCGGAGCGCGTCCGAGTCCGCCGAGCCGCCAGCTCCCATCACCGAGCTGGAGGAGACCCTGAAGCGGCTGGTCATGCGGATCGCCATGATCCTGCAGGCCGAAAAGTGCGTTTTCATGCTCTACGACCGCGACGAGAACGAGCTCGTCGCCACCCGCCCGGCGCTCGGGCTTACCGATGAGGAAGTCCGCCGGTTCCGGGTGCCTGTGGACCAGGGCATCTCCGGGCAGGTGTTCCGCGAGAGCAAACCCGAGATCCTCTACGACGCAATCAACGACCCGCGCACCCTAAAGGAGAATGTCGCCCTCCTGAACATCCGCAACGGCTGCTGCGTGCCGCTGATCGTGGAGAAGCGGGACTCCGAGAACCGGGTCATAGACACTACCACCATCGGTGTCCTGCACGTCTTCAACAAGCGCTACGGCAACGTGTTCATCGAAGAGGACGTCCGCCTGCTGGAGCGGATGGCCAAGAACGCGGCGGCCGTGGTGGCCAGCGCCCAGATGTATCGCGAGGTGGTCGAGGAGAAGGAAGAGCTCGAAACCATCATCGAGAGCGTCTACGCCGGGCTGCTGATGGTGGGCCGAAACGGCCGCATCATGCAGATCAACCGCACGGCGCGCGAGATGCTGGGGCTGGAGAACGCGGATCTCAACGGGCGCAACTACGAGGAGGTCATCAAGAACGAGCGGATCATAGAGGTTCTCAAGGAGTCCATCTTCGAGAACAGCGAGGTGGCCACCGAGATCGAGATTGCCAGCCCCACCGGGCAGGAGTCCCGCGTATACCAGACGCAGACCACACCGGTGCGCAACGAAGAAGGCGCCACCATCGGGGCTGTGGCCATCTTCAACGATATCACCGAGATCCGCAGCGTGGAGCGCATGAAGACAGCATTCGTCTCCACGGTCTCTCACGAGCTGCGGACCCCCCTGACGTCCATCAAAGGTTTCATCTCCACGCTCCTTGCCGACGTGGACGGCTACTACGACCGCGAGACCACGCGCGAGTTCTATGAGATCATTGATCAGGAGTGCGACCGCCTGACGCGCCTCATCTCGGACCTGCTGAACGTTTCGCGTATTGAGGCGGGCCGCGCGCTGGATCTCAATCCCAAACCGGTGGACCTGCCCGCGCTGGTGGAGAAGGTGGTCAACGTGCAGCGCTCCTACGCCACGAACCACGAGCTGGTCATCGAGGGGATGGAGGGGCTGCCCGTCGTGGTTGCGGATGAGGACAAGGTGGATCAGATCCTCACCAACCTCATCAATAACGCCATCAAGTACTCTCCGAAAGGCGGTCAGGTCACGGTGCGCGGGTCCGTGGACGACTCGGGCCGCGTGGTGATCTCAGTGGCCGATCAGGGCGTGGGCATTCCCAAAGAGCACCTGCCCAAAGTCTTCGACCGCTTCCATCGGGTGGACAACCGCGACACCCGCGAAGTCGGAGGGACAGGCATCGGGCTGTTCCTGGTGAAGCATCTGGTGGAGGCCCACGGCGGGGAGATCTGGGTGGAAAGCGAGCTGGGCAAAGGCTCCACCTTCACCTTCGCCCTTCCGCAGTGCCCGCCGCAGTTCCAGGAAGACGAAGCGGAGATCCGCGCCGGCGCGGGCAACTGAGAGTCTTTCGGGCCGGCCTGCTCGCCGCGGGAATGAGTCCGGCCTCCTGTAGGGGAAGGGGGATGCCGCAGGGATGGATTCCAACCGGGTCCCGGTGAGGGTCAGCCGCGTCGAGGGCGCGGAGGATCTGCCGCTTCCATCCTACGCCACGCCGCATTCCAGTGGCCTGGATCTT
>JBBFLP010000057.1:5899-7596 GCA_037478975.1 Armatimonadota bacterium | reverse complement strand
CGTCAACCGGGGGGACCGGATCGCGCAGCTGGTCATCGCACCGGTGGCGCGGGCCGAGTTGCGGGAGAGCGCGTCACTGGCGGAGACCGCGCGGGGAGACGGCGGCTTCGGACATACGGGGGTGTGAGTCCATTGCAGAGCGGTCAAGCGCATACCTGCGCCTCCTGCGGGGGCGAGATCCATGGCGACCCCGCCTACTGCCCATCGTGCGGGGCGGTGGCGCCGGAAGTCGGAGCGGACAACGGACAGGGTGGCGTCGAGAAGCAGCTCGCGGCGGCCAATCTGGCGCGCATCCGGAAGAACTGGGAGGAGGCCACCCGGCTCTGCCTGCAGGCCCTGGCCTCAGATCCTGACAATGCAGGCGCCCATGCGCTGCTGGGTGATATCTACCACGATCAGAACAGGGTGGAGGAGGCGGCCGTCTGGTATCAGATGGCTCTGGATCTGGATCCCGCCAACGCGTCTCTGCGCGCCAAGCTGGAGCGTGAGAAGGCCGTTCTGAAGGCGCGGGGCGCGAAGCCCGCGCCGCCGCCGGATGATTCAGTTGCCGGGGAGTCCCGCCTGGAGAAGTTCGTCCGGGGCGAGGGTTACCGCTCGCTGATCAACATCATCACCATGGTTCTGGCCGGGCTGGTGCTCATCGTTCTGATCGCGCTGGCGATCCGCCAGCTCGGCGGGGATGGCGCGGTGGAGACGACGGATACCTCGCCCGCGCCGTATGCCGCCACCGGGCAGCAGGGACGCACCGCGCAAAGTGGCGCTACACAATCCCAGCAGCCCCCCGTGCCTTACACGCCGCCCCGCAGCGAATCGCAAGCCTCCTCGCGGCCGCAGCAGACGCAGCCTTCCACAGTTCCCCTGCCTCCGGGGACAGCCCGGCCCGAACAGGGTTTCCTGGAGCGGCTGCGTGGTCAGAGCGACATCTGGCTGGGTGGCAGCCCGGACGCGGCGTGGGCGGATCCGCGGAACCAGAGTGTCACCATAACGGTCACCTGGCAGGGGGCGGCGACATCCGCCGACCGCGTGCGCATACTTCGGCAGGCCAAGGAAGTGGCGCGGGCGGCGTTTGCTGTCGAGCCGCAGGCAGCCCTTGTCACAGTGCGGGTGCTGGCGGACCTGCCAGACTTCACAGGAGCTTCCACTTCCCGTCAGGTCGCTTTCGTGGGTGATATCACGCCGTCCGAGGCGAATCGCGGAATGGACGAGAACGCGGACGTCGATACCTGGGAGCGTCTTTTCAGCCGGGTGCACTGGCACCCCGCTCTGCGTGGGGGGGCAGTGCCCTCACGCTAGCCGAGCCGTCCCGGCCTGATTCAGTTGACCGTGATCTGGGCCTTCGTGCTCGCCGGCTGCTTGATGCCGTCGGGGTCGCGAACGGTCAGAGTCACCGTGTAGGTTCCGGTGCGGCGGTAGACCACCTGTACCACCCGTCCACGGGCATCATCCTGAATGCCGTCCTTCTCGTCGAAGTCCCACGAGTATAGCAGGGAGGTGATACCCGCATCGGCGGATCCCACCAGCACGATGACGTCCTGCGTTCCCACGTCCTGATCGTCCAGAGAGTCCACGTAGATGGGCGAATCGTCAGTGGTGATGCGGATCTCCCCGATCCAGATCTTGTCCTCGATGTCTGCGCTGATGGCCATCCGGCGCAGAGGGAACCCGTTGGACTGGGCCGTCAGTCCGAACCCGGCCAG
>JBBFLP010000057.1:0-5799 GCA_037478975.1 Armatimonadota bacterium | reverse complement strand
CGGGTGGTCTGGTTGAATCTCAGACGCAGCAGCAGATAATCGAAGCGTGAGATGGCGGAAGGGTCGGCTATCTCAACGGGGTTCTTCCAGGTCAGAAACGCGCCGGAAAACAGGCCTTTCGTGTTGAACTCGATGCTGCGGGTGCCGGTGACCCCCGGCTCCTGGCTTTCGCGGACGGATCCGTCGCCCCATGCGGAGACCTCTATGCCGGCGGTATCCAGGGGATCGCCCCGGTAAAGGAACACATCACGGGCTTCTCCTGCTCCACAGGCTCCGATGAGCAGCAAGAAGACCGTCGCCCGCGCCAGATACTGTCTCAAGTTCACGACTCTCGTTGTCCCTTCCGATGCCGTCTCAAGAGCGCCCTGCGCCCTTCGGCGGCATTGTCATTCATACCCTTTGACTCCGTCAAGGGGAAGCCCTGTTCCGTAAGATGCCTTTAGTCCTGCGTCAGCCGGATGCGCTCGATCGTTGTGGCAGTTCCGGTCGTCTCGTCGGCATCCACAAGGATGCCGTGCAGGGCGGCTTTCCCCCGGGCCACCTCGAAGCGCACCGGCAGGCCCGTCAGGAAGCGCTCGATGATGGCCTTCGGCTGCATACCGATGATGGAATCCACCGGACCCGTCATCCCCACGTCCGTGATATAGGCCGTCCCGCCGGGCAGGATGCATTCATCGGCGGTGGGCACGTGGGTGTGAGTCCCGAATACGCATGTGACCTTACCGTCCAGGAAGCGCGCCAGAGCCATCTTCTCCGAGGTCGCTTCCGCGTGCATGTCCACGAAGATGATCCGGCACTGCTCGCGGAGGCGTCCCACCAGCCGCTCTGCCGTGCGGAACGGATCCTCCAGCGCCTGCATGAAGGTGCGTCCCTGAACATTGACCACCCCCACGCGTTCCCCCAGGACTTGATAGACACCGGCGCCTCTTCCGGGCGCGCCGTCGGGGAAGTTCGCCGGGCGCAGCAGGCGCTCCTCCCGGTCCACAAAGCCGAACGCCTCACGCTGCCCCCACACGTGGTTGCCCGTAGTCAGGACATGCGCTCCAGCCTCGAACAGCTCCCGGGCGGTTGGCTCGGTGATTCCGCTGCCCCCTGCGGCGTTTTCGGCGTTCACGATGATAAAGTGGACTTTGTGCTCCTCCACGATGCGCGGCAGCAGGGAGCGAACGGCGCTCCGGCCGGGCCGGCCGACCACATCGCCCACCACGAGCACTCTCACAGGCTCCCTCCCGCCACCATCCTACTTCGCATAGTCCACCGCTCGCGTCTCCCGGATCACCGTCACCTTGATCTGCCCGGGATACTGGACCTCCTGCTCGATGCGCCGGGCAGTCTCCCGTGCCAGGATGGCTGCCGTTTCGTCGTCCACCTGCTCCGGCTTCACCATCACCCGGATCTCCCGCCCCGCCTGAATGGCGAATGTCTTTTCGACACCGGAGAAGGATTCCGCGATGGTCTCGATCTGCTGCAGACGCTTCACATAGGACTCCAGCGACTCCCTCCGGGCGCCGGGCCGGGAAGCCGAAATGGCGTCGGCCGCCTGGACCAGCACCGCCTCGATGCTGGTGGGCTCGATGTCATTGTGGTGCGCGGCCACGCAGTGGATGACCGCCTCCTTCTCGCCGGCCTTCTTCAAAAGCTCCAGTCCGATGAGCGCGTGCGGCCCGTCCATCTCCGAGTCCATGCTCTTGCCGATGTCGTGCAGCAGCCCGGCACGCCGCGCAAGGGCAGCGTTGGCCTTCAGCTCGGCGGCCATATAACCGGCCAGGCGGGCGACCTCCACGCTGTGCCGCAGGCAGTTCTGCCCGTAGCTGGTACGGAAGCGCAGCCGTCCCAGATAACGGATCAGGTCACTGCCCATCCCCACCACGCCGGCGTCGAGAATGGCCGCTTCGGCCGCCTCCAGCATCTGAGCATCCACCTCGCTCCGGGCCTTCTCGATAGCCTCCTCAATGCGCGCCGGATGGATGCGTCCGTCCTCCACCAGATCCACCAGCGCAAGGCGCGCGATCTCCCGGCGCACCGGGTCGAAGGCGGAAAGCACCACGGCTTCCGGTGTGTCGTCAATGATGACGTCCACTCCGGTCAGGGTCTCGAATGCGCGGATGTTGCGCCCTTCTCGTCCGATGATCCGGCCCTTCATCTCATCGGAGGGGAGGGGCACCACGGAGACGGTCGTCTCCGCAGCCTGATCAACAGCGCAACGGTTGATGGCCAGGGCGATGATGTTCCGGGCCTTGCGTTCCGCCTCCTCAGCGGCTTTCTGCTCCATATCCCGGAGCATGCGGCCGATGTCCCGTTCGGCTTCCTCGCGGGCCCGCCGCAAAAGCTCCTCCCGGGCCTCCTGGGCGCTCATTCCGGAGATGCGTTCCAGCAGTCTGGTATGCTGTTCCCAGGCCTGGTCCAGTTCGCGCCGGCGGGCTTCGTCTTCGGCGATGCGGGCAGCCAGCGCGCGCTCCTGTTGAGCCACCGCCTCCGCCCGTTTGTCCAGCAGATCCTCTTTCTGCGCCAGACGCTCCTCCGCCCGGCTTATCTCCAGGCGTTCCTGACGGTTCTCGGCGTCTATCTGCTGCTTCAGCCGGAGGGCTTCGTCTTTTGCTTCAAGCAGAGCCTCCCGCTTGCGGGTCTCGATGTCCCGTTCTGCGAGTTCGCGGGCTTTTTCGGCTTCTGCCAGCAGTTCCGCCGCGCGCTGCCTCGCCGCGCGGGTGGTTATGATAAAGGCCAAGACAGCGGCGATCGCTGCGGCCACGAGCGGCCCCACAACGGGCCAGAACCAGCTAGGCATTGCTCCGCTCGTCCTTCCGTTTTTATGCTCAGCCTGCCCTGGTGGCAGGACATTCGGGAAATGTGCGCCTCTCCGGCGGATGCTCCGCCGGATGGCGCTTCCAGTCTTGCCCCGGGGGAAAGCGCCGGCCTTCCCTCGTTAGACCGGTCTGTCTGGGCGCCTCATCCGGCGCCCGCGGGAGATACGCCGGTCATAATCAGAACGGCGCGGAGCGTCCGCTGCGCCAGCTTCACTCCTCCGCGCCGACCAGTTCGTCTATCTCTTCGTCAGCAATCGGCTCCGCGAGCGTCGTGGCTGCTTCGGCTCCCGCCTCCTTGCGGATGCGATCCTCAAGTTCAGCGCACAGCTCGGGATGCTCTTCCAGATACTTCCGGGCGTTGTCCCGGCCCTGTCCCAGCCTCACGTCGCCGTAGTTGAACCAGGTGCCGGTCTTCGTGATGATGCCCAGCTCCGCGGCCACGTCCAGAACCGAGCCCTCGCGGGAGATGCCTTTGTTGAAGAAGACATCGAACTCCGCCTGCTTGAACGGCGCCGCTACCTTATTCTTTACGATTTTAACACGGACCCGGTTGCCGATGGGCTCCTGACCGGATTTCAGCGTCTCCACGCGGCGCACCTCCATCCGAACGGACGCCCAGAACTTCAGCGCCCGGCCTCCCGGTGTGGTCTCCGGGTTGCCGAACATCACGCCGATCTTCTCGCGGATCTGGTTGATGAAGATAGCCGCCGTGTTCGTCTTGGACGCCGATCCCCCGATCTTGCGCAGCGCCTGCGACATCAGCCTGGCCTGCAGCCCAACGTGGGAATCACCCATCTCGCCCTCGATCTCCGCCTTGGGTACCAGGGCGGCCACCGAATCCAGCACAACCACGTCCACCGCGCCGCTGCGCACCAGCGCGTCCACGATCTCCAGTGCCTGCTCCCCCGTGTCGGGCTGGCTGATCAGCAGATTGTCTATGTCCACGCCCAGATTTCTGGCGTAAAGAGGATCCACCGCGTGCTCGGCGTCCACGAAGGCCGCAATCCCTCCCCGTTTCTGCGCCTCGGCGATCACGTGCAGGGCCAGTGTGGTCTTCCCTGAGGACTCCTGCCCGTAGATCTCGATGACCCGTCCCCGGGGAATGCCTCCGACACCCAGCGCAAGATCCAGCGCCAGCGAGCCGGTCGGGATGGAGTCCACCTTGAGCTGCGGGCGCTGCCCGAGCTTCATCACGGAACCCCGCCCGAACTGCCGTTCTATCTGTGTGATCGCAAGCTCAAGAGCTTTCTCTTTGTCCATCTCACTCCTCAGCGCCCCTCCCGGAGCGCGTCTCTGCTCCTGACCCCAGCGCAAACTCCGCCAGCGCCTCGTAGCGGGGCCCGGCCGGCGTCAGCGTGCTCTTCATCAGCCAGAAACTCTCCACCCGCACCTTCAGCGGCTCCATCCGCTCCTGCGCGGACCATTCGCGGAACCATAGCGCCGGTTCCGGCCGGCGCAGCCTACCGAGCGTGATGTGCCCGCTGAAGCGTTCCTCATTCCCAAAGCCCAGCGGCTTGAGAGTCCCTTCCACTGCGGCAGCCAGCGACTCCAGCTTGCGCGCGCCCTCCGCGATTCCGGCCCACAGCACGCGGGGCCGCCCGGCGGACGGGAAGGCTCCCAGACCTTGCACCGTCACGTGGAAGGCGTCCCTCTGGGCCGCCGTCTCCTTCAGACTCTCTATCAGATGCGGGATACCGTCTCGCCGGACATCCCCCAGAAACTTCAACGTGATGTGGAGGTTTTCCTTGCGGGTCCAGCGAACATCTGTTCCTTTTTGTTTGCCGCGCTCGATCAACTCTCCCAGCGCCTCCCGGACGCCGGCGGGCAGCAGCACGGCCACGAAAAGCCTGTCGCTCGCCTCAGCGCCCGCCGCCATGTCCGGACTCCTCCCGGATGGTCTTGAGCAGCAGCGCAAGAGCCGCCTGAGACGCACGCAGCTTGACGGTGGCCCGGTCTCCTGCAAACAGGTTCCGCTCCGCCCTTGCGCCCTTTGCGCTGGCGATGCCGATCCAAACCAGGCCAACGGGCTTGTCGGGCGTTCCTCCTGAAGGTCCTGCAATTCCGGTGTCCGAGACGGCGATGTCCGCTCCCGACCGCCGCCGGGCGCCCTCGGCCATCGCGATGGCCACCTCCTCGCTCACCGCTCCGTGTGCGGCGATCATCTCCGGGGGGACGCCCAGAATCTCAGTCTTGGCTTCGTTGGAGTAGCAGACCGCGCCCATCAGGAACGCTCCGGAGCTGCCCGGCACGTCCGTGATTCTGGAAGAGATCAGTCCTCCCGTGCAGGATTCAGCCGTCGCCAGTGTGATGCCCCGCTCCAGCGCCTGCCGCACCACCACCGTTTCCAGTGTCTCGTCGTCCACGCCGTAGAGCCATTCGCCCGCCCGCTCGCGGACCGTGCGCTCCATCTCCGCTATCATCGCCAGAGCCGACTCCTCGTCCGGCGCCTTGGCAGTGATGCGCAGGTGCACCTCGCCGGTCTTGGCGTAGGGGGCCAGGGTGGGGTTGGAGCTTGCCATCAGATCCCGGACCTTCGGCTCCAGCAGCGACTCACCAATCCCCACGAACCGGAGCACCCGGGAGCGCAGCACCTCCGAGGGTGTAAACCCGCGTGCGGCGAGCCAGGGGACGGCCTCGTTCAGCCACATCGGCCGCAGTTCGGCGGGAGGACCGGGCAGGCAGATAATAGAGCGGTCGCCGCAGTCGAAGACGCATCCCGGCGCGGTGCCGTTCGGGTTCTTCAGGTTGGTCCCGCGTTCGGGCCGGAGGGCCTGCTTGAGATTCGCTTCGTTGAAGGGAACTCCCCGCCGGGCGAAGAAATCGCGGATAGCCTGTTCGGATTCAGGATCCGGCACAAGAGGAATGCCTGTGGCCGCGGAGCAGGCCTCTTTCGTAAGATCGTCCTGAGTGGGTCCCAGTCCCCCGATGGTGATGACGATGTCCGCGCGGGAGAGCGCCAGACGCAGGGCCGCCTCCAGGCGTTCCATATTGTCGC
>JBBFLP010000056.1:0-13620 GCA_037478975.1 Armatimonadota bacterium | reverse complement strand
AGTTTGAAGCGGACACACTGCGCGAGGCTATGGAGCAGGCCCGCCGGGAGCTGGGTGACAACGCCGTCATCCTGAACACACGCGAGGTGCGTCCTCTGCCCGGCGCGCGGACAGGGGGGCGGCCGCGGGTGGAGCTGGTGGCCGCGGTGGACACGGGACCGGCGGTGCTTACCGGCCCGGAGCCGCCTGCGCCGCGTGAGGCGGAGACGGGACGGGATCAGGAAGCGTCACCGGCGCTGGCTGCCGAGGTTGCCGCCCTCCGGGAAGCCCTGGTCTCTCTGGTGGGAGAGGGCGTGCTGGTAGCTCACACGAAAGCGGCCCCCGGTCCCGAGCGCAGAATGCGGGATGTGGGCGTGGATGCGGCTCTGGCCGGGCAGATCGCCCGGTCGCTTCAGGAATGCTCTTCGCCCGAAGAGGCCGCTGCCCAGTGGGAGTGTCTGTTCTCCTGCGCTCCGCCGTCGCTGCCCGGAAGCGGGCCGGCCGTCTGGGCGCTGGTGGGTCCGACAGGAGCGGGCAAGACCAGTTGCGCCGCCCGTCTGGCCGCAGCCTACCGGTTCCGGGAGAAGCACTCCGTGGCGCTCATCTCCTGCGACGGGGCGCGCATCGGGGCGCCGGAGCAGCTCCAGCGCATCGCCTCCACCATGGGAACTCCCTTTGAGCTTTGCCTGGATGCATCCTCCCTCTCGGAGGCGCTGGACCGCTGCTCCTCGCACGATGTCGTTCTGGTGGACACCCCGGGGGGGCCGCCCCGCGACGATGGCTTTCTGAAAGGTCTGCGATCGCTCCTCAGGGACGGCCGCATCAGCACGCACCTGGTACTGCCCACTACCATCTCCCGCGAGGCGCGCAGGATTGCCGTGGAGGCGTTTTCGGCGCTGGATCCGCAGCGGGTCATCCTGACCAAGCTGGACGAAGCGGGCAGCAGCATCCCACTGCTGGCCATCTCTCAGGAGATTCCGGCCGCCGTGTCCTTCGTTTCTGAGGGACAGGAGCTTGCCGGAGGACTGACGCCCGCAGACGCGCGGTCTCTTGCGCTGCGGGTGATGGAGGAACTTATGGGATGAGGAAAGCGGGGGTCCAGCCGGGCGGAGGAAGGCAAAGGTGATCGAAATGCGCTCGCTTTACGCGTGGATCGGCACCATGCTCGCCACCTGCTGCTTTGCCGTGACACTGTTCGTCTGCGTGTCGGGTGGGCAGGATCTGCTGATCTCCGTCCTGAAGTCCATCGCCGTTTTCTTCGGAGTCCGTTACGTGGCGGGGGTGTTCGGCGGGCTGGTGCTGTCTCTGGAGCAGGGGAGCAGGAGCGAGACTCCCGCCCCCGGTGAGGATGCCGGCTGATGGCTGTCACCACACGGACCGCTGACGCGCGCGATCTGTGGACGCGCTACAAAAGACAGGGCGACGAAAACGCCCGCCTGGAGCTGATCGAGCGTTACGCCTATCTGGCGCGGGCGGGGGCAGAACGGCTGCGCCTGCCGCCGCATGCCGCGTTTTCGCAGGACGATCTATACGGGTACGCCGTCCTGGGACTGATAGACGCCATCGAGAAATTCGACCCGGACAAGGGAAGGCCGTTCGAGGCGTACGCGCCTGTGCGCATCAGGGGAGCCATCTCGGACGCTCTGAGAGGTCTGGACTGGTTGCCCCGCTCGGTCCGTCAGAACGAGACGCGCCTCAGGGAGGCTATGGCGCGGATTGAGATGCGCGAGGGGCGCTCAGCCACCGATGCAGAGCTGTGCGCGGAACTCGGCCTGAGCGAAGACGAGCTGGGGGACCTGTTGCAAGCGGCCAACGCCTCGGCGCAGCAGAGTCTGGAAGAGATCATTTCCGAACTGGGAGACCTCAATTTTGCGGGGGTGGGCGCCGATAATTCCGGTACGGACCCCGAGCGGGCGGCGGAGAACTCGCAGGTCCGGCGGCTTCTGGTGGAGGCGATCGAAGAGCTGCCGGAAAACGAGAAGACCGTCATCAGTCTGTATTACTTCGAGGATCTGACGCTCAAGGAGATCGGCCGCGTGCTGGGGGTGACGGAGTCCCGGGCCTGTCAGTTGCACACCCGGGCGGTGCTGAAGCTGCAGACCCGGCTGGCCTGCTGGCTTGATGTGATGTTCATGGCGGCGTAGCGCCCCGCCAGGCGAAGCGGGACCGCGCCGCAGGTGCGATTGCCGACAGGACCGGCAGCCATGTTGATCAGGCCGACAGATGTTTCGCCTCCGCTGCCGCCCCTTACAGGGGTCAGCGGATCCAGCCGGTCAATGGACCGGGACGCCCGCGAGCGTTCGCCGCTGGGCGGGCGGGGCCACACCGGCGACGAAGCCGAAGGGGACGAGAAGGGCGCGAAGGACAGCGCTCCCCCCGAGCATATCATTGACGAGACCGCCTGAAAGGGACAGCAGCGCGGGCTTCAGCTCGAGGAGAACGAGGTCAACAATGGATACCTATCAGCTCACGGTCTACGCTCTGATCGCGGGATTCGTGCTGATCTTCTGGAAAGCGGCCCAGTGGGCCATGACCAGCGCCAGAGCCGCGCGGGATTCGGAAGCCCTGACCCCGGCGGACCTGATGGCGCTGCAGGAGGCGTGCGAGGGGTTGATCTCCGATCTCAGGGAGGTGGCCGACGACGCCACCGCGCGGGTGAACCTTGCCGTCGCGAAGGCTGAGATCGTTCTGGAAAAACTTGCCCAGACGGTCCCTGTGGACGCTGTGCTGGCGCGGGCGGAGGTGGGCCATCCCGCCGTTGAATCCCCACAGGAGGAGCTTTCGCAGGCTGCCCCTGCGGAGGTGGACCTTGCGGGCATCGAGGATCCCGTGGAGCGTGTCTGCCGTCTGGCGGACCTGGGTCATTCCTGCGAGGAGATCGCCCGGATGGAGCAGAGATCTCCCGGTGAGGTCCGGCTCATCCTCGACCTGCGCAATCTTCAAATGGAAAGCCAGGCCGCCTGAACGCCGTCCAGGGACGGCCTCCTGCGGCCTTTCCGATATGAACGCCGATACCATCCCTGCTCCGGGCCGCCCCGCGGACAGATACTGAACGCCGGGCGGCCCTTTTTCATCGGTCAGAGGGAGCTGCGCCCGCATCCATGCTTCTCTGAATCTGCAGAGCCTGCTCCGCGTCTTCCAGCCGTCCCATCTTTCGCAGGAGATAACCCTTCTGTCCGTAGAGAGACGCGTTTCCGGGGTCCAGGGTTATCACCCGGTCCAGCAGTTCAAGCGCTCGCTGCAGATCTCCATCGGACTCCGCCAGGGCATACAGCAGGTGCAGGCTGCGCGGCGTCGCGGGGCGGCGTTGAAGGGAAGCGGTCACGAATCCGGAAGCGTCCCCGGATGCCAGAATGCTGCGTGCGATGGCCTCCGTGCGGGTGGGATAGCCGGTATCCACGGCCGCAAGCCAGGCCTCCAGAGCGCGCCTGCGCTCCCCCAGCGACCAGCAGGCCTGCCCTTGGCGCATCCGCCAAAGCCACGCGCCGGAGGGATCCAGGGAAGCCAGCCGGTCCAGCACCGCGATCTGCCGCCGGTGGTCTCCGGCCTCTGCGTAAGCCTCCGCCAGGAATCTCAGGAGGCGAGTATCGCCGGGCGCGGAACGCAGCTGCCGCTCACGGCGCTCGATCTCCGTCGCCAGGGTGCCCGCCTCACGGTAGGCGCGGGCAAGACGGGCATATGCGTCCTGATTTTCCGGGTCAAGGACGGTCGCTTTTTCGAGATCCGCGATAGCCGGCTCGTGGGCGCCAAGCGAGATCTGGACGCCGCCCGTGACGTTGTAGAGGCGCGCGCGTGTCTGAGGAGCGGCCTCTTTAGCCACGTTCTTGCTCTGTTCAATGGCCTGCCGGGCCTCCTCCGGGCGGTTCAACAGCACATTGGACTGCGCTACTCCGGCCAGCGCCGCCACATTGCCCGGATCCTGCTCCGTGGCCTGCTGGAACTCTTGCAGCGCGCGGGGAACCTGACTGGTGCGCATTAGCAGTGTCCCGATGCGCACCTTGGCGTCGGAGCGCGTCTCCGGGCTCGCTTCTGCCGCCCGGTAGCAACGCATGGCGTCATCCAGGCGTCCCATCCTGGCGTACGCGTCGCCCAGCCACAGCCTGGCCTGGGCGTTCATTGGCTCCTTCTCCAGAACCGCTTCCAGAAGGTTGGCGGCCCGGGGCGGGTCTGAATCCAGCACGGCGATGGCAAGCCCCACCCGTGGCTTCGTCCAGCGCGGAGCGAGGGCGCTTGCCTTGAGATACCACTCTTGGGCGCATTTCAGATCCCCTGAGAGCTGGCAGGCATCCGCCAGGAGGTTCGCCAGCGCAGCGTTGCCGGGATGCTTCCGGGCTGCGTCACGGAGAAGCTGCAAAGACTTATCGGCCCCTGCGCGCTCGGGCGTCCCCGGGGCCGAGAGGACCAGCGGCCGGGGCGTCTTCAAGCCGCGCTGCACGGCCGAGTTTTCGGCGGAGTCGCGCAGTCTGCGCACCACGCCTGCGCCCGGAGCCATCCGCAGGACGCTTTCCAGGTGCGGGATAGCGCGCACCGGATCTCTCATCTGAAGAAGAGTCACCGCCAGCGCCAGGCGAAGTCCCGCATCCCCCGGCGCGGCGTCCACCTGCCGCTCCAGCAGCAGGGCGGCCCGCGGATAATCGCCCCGGGCGAAGGCAGCGTCAGCTTCCGCCAGCGGATCCCCGCGTAGCCCCTCCGCCGCGCTCACCCGTCCCGCTGCAGCTGCGGCCACGATCGCCAGTATCAGCGCCCTGCAAAGAAACTTCATAGTGTGTCAGTAATCCAGAATGGTCCTGGCGCGCCCGTCCGGGGAGGTATAGACCATCTCCAGCGCCCGCGCGCTCTCTTCCAGTTCATCCGGCGCGGGGGCAAGTCCGGCGCTCATCTCTACGCCGCCGGTCCACGCCGCGGCCGGACCTTCGGCCGGAGGCTCGGCCAAAAGCAGTCCTTCGCCCCGTTTTTCGTGATCTGATACCGCATCTGATACCGCGCGGGAGCGCAGATGGAAATCTCGCGCTATCCCTGCGGCCTCTGTGTCCGCATATCCCCCGCGTCCCTCCTCGGTCACAGGTGCGGCCGGCAGGGACCACGCCACCACTGCAGCTGGCGGGGCTTCAGGAGCCGGAGGAACCGGACGGCCTGCAGCAGGCGGGTGCGATCTCTGTGGCGGCGTGGCAGAAGACCTCCCTGCAGATGGCGGTGATGCGCCAGGAGCCTTTGCTTGCGCTACGGAGGACTCCTCCTCCGCCGTGACAGGCGATCTCTCCGAGGATTGTGCGGGTTTTTGAGGTCCGCGGACCTGAGGCGCCGGAGCCTCTTGAGGGGCAACGCTCCGGAGCGCGGCCGGTGGCGAATCGAGCCCCTCCTGCGGCGTGAACGTCCCCAGCGTGAAGTATCCGGCGATCGCCAGCGCCGCTGCCGCGAAGCTGGTTGCCACTCCCCACATCAGAGGCCGCCGTACCGGGGCGTTTTTCCGGCCAGCGGGCGCCTGGATCCGCTCTCGCACGCTTTCCCATACACCGGGGGACGGGTCAGCCAGCGGAGCACGGGCGCGGCCGAAGATGCGACCCGCTTCGCGCAGGTCTTCCAGATCGGCTGCGCAGGCGGGGCATCGCTCCAGGTGGCCCCGCAGAGCGCGAGAGCGCTTTTCGTCCAGCGCCCCGGCGGCTTCCTGCATCAGTATGTGTCTGGCCCTGCGGCAGTTCATCTCTGAAATCGTCCTATGCGTCCGGCCGCTCTCCCCGCGCTCCGGGAGCTCCGTCACCGCCCCGGATGTCCCGCAACTCCTGCTTCAGTTTCTTGCAGGCGTAGTGAAGCCGCGACCACACCGTTCCCACCGAGCAGCCCATCATCCGGGCGATCTCCTCGCAAGGATGCTCCTCAAAATAGTAGAGGACCACTGTCATCCTGTGGTTGTCCGAAAGGTTCTGCAGGGCGCGCCGCACGGCAGCCTTCTCCTCCGCCGATACCGCCTGCTCGAACGGCTGTCCCGCCGCGCCGGCCGCCAGCCGCTCTGCGGTCCCGCTCTCCGGGTCGTCCAGCGAGACCTGCCCGTGACGCCTCATCTGCCGGATGCGCTTGAGGGTAGCGTTCACGGCGATGGTATGAAGCCACGTCGAGAACCGCGCATCGCCCCGGAACCTCCGGAGCCCCTGCCACGCCGAAACGAAAACCTCCTGCACCACGTCCTCGGCGTCATCAGGCGAGGGGATCATACGCGCGACGATGCCCTGCACCGTCCGCTCGTGACGCCGCACCAGCTCGCCGAAGCTCTCCCGGTCGCCGCTGCGCGCCTTTTGCACCAGAGCGGCGTCGGCTTCTTCGGGATGCCGTACCCCGGCGGACGGGCTCACCTGCTCCTTCGACCCTGTGTCCCGCACGGGCGCGGCGGCGCTTTCAGCGGCCTCCAGCAGATCTGGCCCTCCTCGCTATCCGTTCTCTGCAAGTTTAGACCCTTCAACAGAGACCGCCCTTCAATGCGGCGCGCGCCGGAGCACGAATTGCGCGCGGCCTGCTCAGCCGGCGTCCGCCGCCTTTCCAGACGCCGGCGCATCGGGATGATGCCGCGGGTTGAGCAGCCGCAGCACAGGCTGGCCGGTCCTTAACGATTCCAGAATGTCCGGCAGATCCTCCGCTCCGACCGCCTGATACCAGTGGCCTTCCGGGTAGACCACCAGGTTCGGGCCGCGTCCGCACTGCCCCAGGCAACCGCAGTTGTTGATGCGCACCGCCAGTCCGGCTTCTTTGGCCATGGCTTTCAGTGTGTCCCGCACCTGCTGGCTGCCGCGGTTGGGGCAGTCCTTCCCCGTGGTGCAGACGAACACGTGACGTTCATACAGGGGCATCCCGTCAACTCCCTCCCGGCCCGGGCAGGGCCTTTTGCGGTCATTGTACTCCCCATCGTGCGATACCCGCGAATCTGGCAGGCAAACGGGCGCTCCATCTACAATCCCTTCCAGACAATGGAGACCTTTGCACCCGTCCTGTCCGTCTTTCTTCTGCTGTTCACGGGAGTGCTGCTGCGGAAGCTGAACGTCCTTCAGCAGTCCGATGGCCGCGTCATCAATTCCCTGATCATCTACGCCACAGTCCCGGCTCTGGCGTTCGGCATCTTCTATGGACAGAAACTGTCCTGGACGCTGGCGCTCGTGGTGCTGGCGGGGAATGTGGCGAACATCGTCAGCCTTGTCGTCGCGCGGCAGGTTGCGCGGCCGCTGCGGCTGTCCCGTCCGCAGACCGGCGCATTTATGATGGCCGCCAGCTTCGGAAATACCACCTTCATGGGGATCCCTGTGGTGGATGCGGCGTTCCACGGGGATCCTCAGGCTCTGGTGGTGGCGATGATGTACAGCGAACTCGCCATGTCGCTGCCCGTCTACACTCTGGGACTCTGGCTGGCGTCGAAATACGGAGGCAGCCACGCTTCCATCCGCGACGTCGTCTCACCGCGCCGTCTGCCGGCCATCCCGGCGATGGCTCTGGGAGCCCTGCTTACTCCACTGGCCATCCCGGACGCCATTACCGGAGCGCTGGAGCGGCTGGGCGCCTGCACCCTGCCGCTTGCGATGATCAGCGTGGGACTGATGCTTTCCGCCCGGTCGTTCGAGGGGAACCGGGGGCCCATCCTGGTGGCGGCGGCGATGAAGCTGTTTTGCATGCCGGTCATCATGTATGCCATACTGACCCTGTTCGGAGTGCACGGGCTGGCGCGGCAGGTGACTCTGCTGCAGGCGGGGATGCCCGTCTCCATCATCGCCGGGGTGATGGCCGCGCGCGGAGGCTCGGACGGGCCTTTCGTGGCGGCGGTCACGCTGGTCACCACACTGGGATCCGTGGTGAGCTTGCCGCTTCTTCTCACGATTATCCGATGACGGACATCCTTGCCGGGCTCAATCCGCCTCAGAGAGAAGCCGTGACCCATCCGGGAGGACCGCTTCTGGTCTTTGCCGGAGCGGGGAGTGGCAAGACACGCGTCCTGACGCACCGGGTGGGCTGGCTGATCCAGCAGGGACTGGCGCGGCCGGATCAGATCCTGGCCGTCACGTTCACCAACCGCGCCGCCCGCGAGATGAAGGAGCGCATCGAGACCCTGCTGGGGGAGCGCTCTGCGGCTGAGGTGTGGGCGGGAACGTTCCACTCCACCTGCGCGAAGCTGCTGCGCATATCCGGCGAGAAGATCGGCCTGGACCGCAACTTCGTCATCTTCGACGATGAAGATCAGATCCGCCTGATCAAAGAGTGCCTGCACGAGCTGAGCATCCCCGAGCGCAGCTATCCCGCGCGCGGTGTTCTATCGGCCATCAGCCACGCCAAGGAGAAGCTGCTGGACCCGGACACTTACCTCCGGAAGCACTCCGGCGTGTATGAGGAGACGGTTGCCGGAGTGTGGCGGCTGTATGCGCGCAAACTCCGCGAGATGCGCGCGCTGGATTTCGACGATCTCATCGTGTTCGCGGTGCGCCTGCTGGAGGAGCGCCAGGATGCGCGCGAGCAGTACCAGCGCAGGTTCCGCCATGTCCTGGTGGATGAGTATCAGGACATCAACTATTCCCAGTACCGCTTCGTGGAGCTGCTGGCGCAGGAGCACCGGAACATCACGGTGGTGGGCGACGACGACCAGTCCATCTACTCGTGGCGTGGAGCGGACATCAGCATCATCCTGAACTTCGAGAGGGACTTCCCGGACGCCCACGTGGTCAAGCTGGAGCAGAACTATCGCTCCACGCAGATCATCCTGGACGCGGCGCACGAGGTGGTGAGCGCAAACGAAGGGCGCGCGGAGAAGAGGCTGTGGACAGAGAATGGTCCGGGCAGCCCGCTCACCCTGTGGGAGGCCGCTGACGAGCAGCACGAGGCCGATCTGGTGGCTCAGGCCATCCAGGAGCAGATCGCCAGAGGCCGCCGGCCCTCGGACTTCGCCGTGCTGTACCGCACCAACGCGCAGTCCCGGCCGTTTGAAGAGGTGTTCATGCACCGGCGCATCCCGTACCGCATCATCGGGGGCGTGCGGTTCTGGGAGCGCAAAGAGGTCAAAGACGTCATCGCCTACCTGCGCCTGGTGGCCAACAGCGCGGACAACATCAGCTTCAAGCGGATCGTGAACGTGCCGGCCCGCGGGATCGGAGCCGCTTCGGTGGCCCGCCTGGAGGAGGCCGCGGCCGCGAAAGGCATCAGCATCTATGAGGCGGCACGCGACCGCGATACGATGGCCGATCTCCAGCCCAAGGCGGCGCGTGCTCTGCGCGAGTTCGTGGATCTGATCGAGGGGCTGAGGGCCAGCGCGGCGGAGCTGCCGGTGAGCGACCTGATGAAGGAGACCCTGGAACGCACCGGCTACCTGCGGGAGCTGGAGAACGAGCGCACCATGGAAGCCCGTGGCCGCATCGAGAACCTGCAGGAACTGGTCTCGGTGGCCGCCCTGTTTGACACTCAGGCGGAGGACACTTCGCTGGAAGCGTTCCTGGCTCAGGTGGCGCTGGTGAGCGACGTGGACAGCCTGGACGACCGGGCTGACAGCGTGGTGCTGATGACGCTGCACTCCGCCAAAGGCCTGGAGTTCCCCGTGGTGTTCATGACCGGGCTGGAGGAGGGGATCTTTCCGCACTCCCGTTCTCTGACGGAGCCGCGTCAGCTAGAGGAGGAGCGCCGGCTGTGCTACGTGGGGATGACACGGGCGAAGGAGGAACTGCACTTCACGTACGCCTTCCGCAGGATGGCCTACGGGATGAGCGCCCGTTCCACCCTTTCGCGTTTCGTGAAGGAGATCCCGGCGGAATACTTCGCCGAGGGCCAGGCGCCCTCCGCCGTGACGGACGGATGGGCGGCCGCCGCGTCCCGTGTCCGCACCGTGGTGACCAACGACAGCGATTCCCCGTTCCGGGAGGGAGACAGGGTCACTCATCCGAAGTTCGGGACGGGGGTGGTCATCAGCGCCACCGGCCGGGGAGACGAGGCGCAGGTGACGGTGATGTTTGCGGGCGGTGTGGGGTTGAAGAAGCTGCTGCTCGCATACGCGAAGCTGGAAAAGGCGGGCAACGGGGCGGCCGGTTGAACCCGTACCACAGCGCGCAGGAGGCAGGCCGCAGAGCGGATAACCATTCCTCCGGCCGGACGGCCCGGACAAGGCTCCGCTGCGCTCGCCGCAGCCGGTGAACCGGAAACTTCGAGGAAAGAGGACTGCAAGACAAGTGGCCAAGAAGATCAAGCTCGCCTTTATAGGCGCCGGGGGCATTGCGCGTGGCGCTCACATGCCTCCCCTCCAGAAGATGGACGACGTGGAAGTCGTCGCTATCGCCGACGTCAGCGAAGAGGCGGCCCGCCAGGCGGCCGATCTGTTCGAGGGTAAGCCGAAGGTCTATTCTGACTACCGCGACATGCTCAAGAACGAGAAGCTGGACGCGGTGGACATCTGCACCCCGAACCTGTATCACAAACAGCCGACCATTGATGCGCTGAAAGCCGGGCTGCATGTCATCGTGGAGAAGCCCATCGCGATGAACGCGAAAGAGGCTAAGGCCATGGTGCAGGCGGCGCGCGAGAACAACCGCAAGCTGATGGTGGCGCAGTGTCAGCGCTTCCGGTCGGATGTTCAGCTGTTGAAGAAGATGATTGACGCGGGCGAGCTGGGCGAGATCTATTACGCCCGCGTCTGGGCGCTGCGCCGGCGCGGTGTGCCCGCCTGGGGGGTGTTCATCGAGAAGGACAAGCAGGGCGGCGGCCCGATGATAGACATCGGCGTGCATATGCTGGATATGGCCCTGTATCTGATGGGCCACCCGAAGCCCGTGGCGGTCTCCGGGCAGTGCTACACCAAGTTCGGAAACCGCAAGGGCGTTTATAACCCCTGGGGCGAGTGGGATCCCGCCAAGTACACGGTTGAAGACTACGCGGCCGGCTTCGTGCGCTTTGAGAACGGGGCCACCCTCTCCATCGAAGCGAGCTTTGTGGCCAACATCCGCAAGGACGAGCTGAACGTCACGCTCCTCGGAACTGAGGGCGGATCGGACATTGATCCGTTCCGGATCTACAAAGAGCGCCATCAGCGGCTGATTGTAGAGGAGCCCACCATGCTGCCGCAGGTCAACACATATGAGGCGGAGCTGAAGGAGTTCTTCGCAGCCATCCGTGAGGACCGCGATCCGCTGGTGACCGGCGAGCAGGCCCTCATGACCCAGCTCATCCTGGACGGGGTCTACGAGTCCAGTGAGAAGGGTAAGGAGATCCTCATCAAAGCCTGACGGCAATGATTGATTCCCGGGGGAAGCGGGCATCGTGATGGGTGTGCGCTTCCCCCGTCTTCCCGGAGAGAACGGCCACGCAGACCGGCACAACCGCAATCCACAGCCCTAACGAAGAGGTGGAAGAGCGCCCGGGCGGATGGATCCGCCCCGTGCTGCCGCTGGCCGTCATCTGCTGCCTGGCGGAGCTGAGCTACGCCGTTGTCAACGTGCTGGCCATCCCGGCCTACATCTCCAAGGGGGTGGGGCTGGGCGCCCACGTCGGAACCATCATGGGCGCGTTTCTGCTGGCCGAGGCGCTGGGACGGCCGGGTCTAGGGGCGCTGAGTGACGTGTTTGGCCGCAAGCCATTGATGGTGGCGGGGCCTCTGATGAGCGGCGCCGCGTCCCTGCTGCTTCTGACCACCGTCAATCCGTTTCTGCTGGTGGGGGTGCGCATCCTGGACGGTCTGGGGGCGGCGGCTTTCTGGCCGGCCATCTTCGCAGCAGTGGGGGACGCAACAGCAGGCCGTCACCGCAGTACCGGCATGAGCGTCCTGAACGTCTCGTACATGATCGGACTGGCGTTCGGCCCCCTGGTGGGCGGATGGGTCAACAGCCTGGCCAGTTCGCCCGGCAACCCCAGCTACAGCGCTGCGTTTTTTCTCTCGGCTGGTCTGTTCTCATTGACGGCGCTTGCGGCTCTGGCGTTCGTGCGCGGAGGCCGGCCAGGACAGGCTGCTTCACCCTCAGAGGGTTTGATCGAGGAGCGCTGGACGGGCCTGCGTCCGATGCTTCAGGCGGCCGTGATGGTGTGGCGGCTTCTCATCATCGCGTTCACCACGTTCCTGGGGATCGGGATGCTGATCCCCGTCGTCGAGTTGTACGCACTGGACCGGTTCGGCATTGATCAGAAAACATTCGGATCGCTTTTCCTGGTTCCGGCGGTGCTGATCGGGCTGCTGGCGGTGCCGCTGGGAAGGCTGGGCGACCGGTGGGGACGGCTGAGGTCTGTGCGCGTGGGAGTGTTCCTGTGCGGCGTGTCGCTATGGTGCGTCCCTCTGGTGCCCTCCTACCATATCCTGGCCGGCGGAGCGCTTATTGTGGGGGTGGGTTTCCTGCTGGCGTTCCCGGCGTGGATGGCGCTGTTGACGGAAGTGGTGGGAGAAGAACAGCGAGGCTCGGTGCTGGGAGCCGCCGGGATGGCGCAGGGCTTCGGGGCGATCCTGGGAGCGGTGCTCGGTGGCAGGCTGTATCACGCGGACGGGCCCATCCTGGGCATCCACCAGCACGACTTTCCCATCTACTCCGCCGCCGCGAGTCTGCTGCTCTCATTTGTGCTGACGATCCTTTTCGTCCGGGAGCCGGCGCGGCGAACCTCGCCCGAAGCAGCCTGAAGGCAGGCGGCGCCCCGGCCCTTCCAGATGGCCCTTGCACGGGGACGGCGCTGCTGGTATTATCTACTGACCCGGCAGGGATGCCCGGGAGGGGTGCAGAAGGAGTGACGCGGGGGTTATGAGTTTGCTCAGGCAGGTCCATTCCATCGTTCCCGGCGCGGCGCTCGCCGCCGTAGTGCTCCTCTTGCTTTGCAGTCCCTGCCTGCCCGCACCCTCCGGCGTGCCCGCTGCGGAACAGCAGGCCTACACCGTGTATTACCTCAAGCGCGGTGAGGGGCTTGCGGACGTCGCGAAGAAGTACGGCGTGCCTCTGGGGGAGATCATCAGGCTGAACCGTTCCCGCCTTCCCGACCCGAAGAACCCGGACCGCGTGTTCGCGGGGATGGCGGTGCGGGTTCCCGTGCCGAAGGAAAAGGCTGGCCAGCCCGCGGTTCCTGCCAAGACCGCCGCTCCGGCTCCTTCCCCTGCGGCTCCCGCAGCTCCCAGGAATGTTGCGCCGCCGGCAAAGGAGGCTCCTTCTCCGGTGAAGGAAGCACCGACTACGCCTGCTGCTCCTGAAAAGGCCATCCCATCGCCGCCTGTCCACGAGAAACCCGCTGTTCCTGATGCGGCGGAAAAACCCGTGGCGGCGCCTGCTGCCCCGGAGCCTGCGCCGGACGAGCGCATCTTCCCGGAGGACAAGACGCTTGAGACCATCAGCCCGGAGGCCCGGCGGCTGGCTGAGGCGGCGGCAAAGACGGGGCCTTCGCTTCAGGGACCGTGGGTCTATGTGGTCCTGGCGGCCCTCGCACTCCTGGTGCTGGCCGGACTCTGGATGCTGATTTCCTTCCGCAGGGCGTTGCGGGAGATCTCGGGAGGTGCGGCCGCTGTGCGCGGGGGAGCCCGGGACACCGGCGAGCTGATGCTGGTGGCCGCCCGCAACCTGGGCCGCAACAGCCGCCTGTTCTGGTTCAAGGCCGGGGAGCGGGATGTGTTCGTCTCCACCGGGGCTGAGACGCAGATACTGCTGCCTGGAGAGGAGCGCAGGCCGGAGG
>JBBFLP010000055.1:0-13630 GCA_037478975.1 Armatimonadota bacterium | reverse complement strand
GGACCGGCACCATGCTGTTCGGAGTCTCGCCTTCCGCCGTTTTCGGAGCGGTGAGATTCCACTCCGACGGCAGGATCGCGGCGCTTGCCGGTCTGGGCGCCGGGGGCTACGGGACGGGTTTCTGGCAGAATCTGACCACATATTCCGTCGGTGAGTGGCGGCGGATCTCGGTCAGGGTGGACTACAGTTCCAACGTCAACCGCTACAGCGTGTACGTGGATGGACGGCAATACGCCGCCGGGCTGGCCTACAAGGACGCCGGGGCAAACACATCGCTGCAGTGGCTGCGCTTCGAGGATACCGGGACCGGCGGCTGGGTGATTGATGACCTGTATGTCGGCAACACGCATTACCTCTATCCTCGCGTCGAGCCGGAGGATGCCGCCATTCCGGCGGGCGGTTCGCTCCCGTTCGTACTGAAAAACGGCCCGACGGCATCCTGGCAGGTATTCGAGGAGCGCCTGCCAAATGGGCAGGCAGCCGCACCCGGGATGGTAGCCTCGGTGGATGCCAGCGGAAGGGTGACCGCCTTCTCGCCGGGAACCTTCCGGCTTCTGGCGGCCGACTCTCAGGGGCGTCAGGACGCATCCGGAACCGTCACGGTCCTCCCGTCGCTCAGCGTGGCGGGAATCCGCGCCGCTACGGACGGATCCTCAGTGTCGCTGGGCCGGGCCGTTGTTACGGCGAGCTTTGCCGGTCACCTGTACGCGCAGCAGGAGGATCGCGCAAGCGGGATGCGCGTGAACACCGCCGAGGCGTTTCCGCCGGGAACCCGGATCTGGGCGACCGGAACTGCCGCCACGCTCGCCGGCGAGAAAGTCCTGAACGCTCAGATGATGTGGGCATCGGAAACGGGACCAGTCCCCACCCCGCTCACGATGAGCAACCGGGACGCGGCCGCAATCCGTCCCGGTCTGCATCCGGCAGGGCTTCTCATCCGGACTAGCGGGCGGATCACCCGCGTGGAAGCCGACCGTTTTTACCTGAGCGATGGCTCGACAGGCGGTGATGGCCTGGCTGTGCTGCTGCCCGGATTCCCTGCTGCGAACACCGGCCGTTTCGCCACCGTATCCGGGGCGCTAGGCGTTACCACTGGCCCGAACGGCCCGGCTCCGGCACTCAAACCTCGTTCTCCGGAGGATGTGCTGGTGGTGGACTGAGTCTATGGGGGCCGCAGCCCTATTCCGTTAGAAGGAGCGCCGATGCTGACAACGCAGCAGTCTTTCAAGCCGAGCAACACCGATCGCGGTGCAAGTGAGGAAGACCGGCCGACTGTGGAGCTACCGTGCAGACCGCTTCTGAACCACCTCTTCCATCAACGTCCAGAACTCGCGCACCATCCGCTCGCGGGTGAATAGCTCTTCCGCACGCCGCCGGCCGGCCTCTCCCATCTGCCGCCGCAGATCTGGAGATTCGGCAAGAAGGCGCAGCCGGTCGGCCATGACGGAGGCATCATCCACCGGAACAAGATAACCGGTCTCGCCGTCCACCACCATCTCCCGCGACCCGCCCCAGTTCGTCGCCACGACCGGTTTGCCGGCGGCCATCGCCTCCAGGACTACGGTTGGGAAGGGATCGGGGAGCACCGAAGACAGGACAGACACATCCATCCCGGCATAGAGGGCAGGAGCATCGGGCCGGAAGGCGGAAAGCACTACCCTATTTCGGAGTCCCAAAGACTCGATGCGACTGACCACCTCTTGATAGACATCCTCTTGGCCTACAAAAGGATCGCCAACTAGCAGGAACTTCAGGCACTCGATGTCTTTCAAGAGAGAAGCAGCTTCCAACAGATAGGTCTGACCTTTGAAGCGGGAGATGCGGCCCAGAACTCCCGCCACGACGTCTTCACGGGCGAATCCAAACTCTGTCCGCATACGCTCTCGCTCCTCTGGCCGGAAGAACTGTTCCAGATCAATTCCGTTTCTGAGAACGCGGATATTGGTTGCAGCAGGCTGATCGGCAAGCATATGCTGCCGCACGGCCTCGGAGACGGCGATGACGACTTCAGAAAGTGACACGGCCAGACGAGCAGTCATCCGCCGCACGAAAGGAGGAGAAACGACCATCTCGTGACAGTGCCACACATGCGGTCGGCGAGTCAGCCGCGCCGCGATAGCGCCAGGGATGACGGCAGTCGTGTTCGAATGAACAAGATCAAAGCCATAATGCCGGATCCTTCTCAGAAGCGCAGCGACGCTATAGACGAAGAACGCAGAATACCTGGGAAGACCGAGGGCAGAGAAGTACCGGCGTCGCAGAACAGCCAGCTTCATATCCTCCCACGGGATTCCACAAGCGGAGAACTTCGCGGAAAGAAGCCCTCGATACGGGACATCGTTCGGTAGTATGACACGCACATCCCACCGGGCTGAATCACGTCCAGAAAGGAGACTATACAGGATATTATCAGCCCCGTATAGTTCATTCGAGGAGTGCACGAACAGCGCTCTATACGGCCGGCCTGTCATGACTCCTGCAGACCTTCTGTCCGCATCCGGATGATGCGGGCGGGCACCCCCCCGACGATCGCGAACGGCGGGACATCCTTCGTCACAACAGCTCCCGCTGCCACCACGGCGCCTCGGCCCACCGTCACCCCATCCAGCACACAGCAGTTCGCGCCAAGCCAGACGTCATCCTCGATGATGATGCCCTTACGCGTGGTGCCCTGTTCTCGCATGGGGATGTCCACTCGGTCAATGACGTGCTGTTCGGCCAGCAGGCTCACGCGGGGGCCCATCATAACGTTTTTCCCGATCCGGATTCCGCCAGCTGCGCCCATATAGGCGAACGCCCCGATGTTAGAGTTGTCACCGATCTCGAACCCGACGCCGAGCTCTCCACCGTAATAGCCCGACGGGCGGATCTGGGCGAAGCGGGCCATCGTGACGTTGTCACCGATGTTCACCCCATTCTGGGAAAGCCCCTGGATCTCCGTGTAGTCCTCGGCGACAAAGCTGCGCCCAACGCGCACCATGCGAGGATTGCGAATCGTGACGTGCCTGCCGATGAACAGCAACCCTCTGACCTCCCCCAGCCAGATCCGCCGCCAGGTGCCTCGCAGCAAAGCCTGTCCCAGCCCCCAGAGCATTGCCAGCAGGGCCGAAGTGGGCATCCGCTCGTCAATCCGGTAGTCCGGGTTACGCTTCACGACGCGCACGAGTTTCAGGACCAAACGCCGCAGCATCAAGGCGCTTCTCCCCTCGCCCATCGTACAGCTAATCGCCAGGCGTGTCTGGCGCATCTAGCCTGATACTGTCCCTCCAGGCGGATATCAGTATTTCCCGACCGCCAGGCTCTGCCGGCATTCAAACCGGCACGCAAACGCAGACCCATCGAAAGAATAAGCAGCAACGCGGCGCACGACAGGCGAGAATGCTCGCGGCCATACCAGGCTGCCAGACTATCAAGCCACATTGTGCTGACAGCGTCAGCGCTCCCACGCGAGCTCGCCCCCCAGATGTGATACACCGTGACATCCGGCAAGTAATGAAGTTGATAACCCCGCCGGAGGGCTCGTTCGCACCACTCCATATCCTCGGCAAACATAAACCAGGACTCGTCCATTAACCCGACATCGTCCCACACCTTCTTAGGGACCGCCAGGCACGCTCCGGACAACCATTCCACGGGAACCGGTTCGTGATAAACGCCTGCCGGGAGGTTCATTCCACGGAACAGGTGTGCCCTGGGGAAAAGGCGTGTCAGGAAGAAGTACTGGCAAAAGACCCGCCAGAGAGTTGGACGGTAGCCACAGGCGGCAACCTGCAATACACCGGATGGTTGCGGCAGATCCGGACCGGCAGCTCCCACTTCGGGATGCGAACGCAAATAATCCACCAACCGCTCTAGCGCGCGGTCTTTGACCACAGTATCCGGGTTCAGCAGAACCACAACGTCGCCCTTCGCCTGAGGAATTGCCAGGTTGTTGGCACGGGCGAAGCCAAGATTCTCGGCACAGGCAATCAACCGGACTTCGGGGAACTGTTCACGAACCATATCCGGAGAGCCATCCCCGGATGCGTTGTCCACAACAATGATCTCATGCTGAAGATGGCTGGTCTCCTGAAGCACCGATAGGAGGCAGTCACGAAGCAGATCCCGCGTATTGAAGCTGACGATGATGGTGGAGAGATCCATCAGCCTGCAGTTCTGCTTCCCGCCAGAGGAGAGTGCCTCGGAGGCTCCTGAGAGGCTACCTCCTCATAGATCTGCACGATGCGCTCGCGGGCGGCTCGCTTGCTGTAACGCTGCTCCGCAAGGGCTCGTCCGGCCAGACCCACCGCCCGGGCTTGCTCCGGGTGACCCAACAGCAAAGATACAGCCTCAGCAAATCCCTCCGCGGAGTCCTGGACGAAGACGTTCACACCCGGCGTGAGATCCATCCCCTCCGCCCCGATCGACGTGGTTACGACAGGGCGCCCGAAGGCCATGGCCTCGACGATCTTGCCCTTTATGCCGCTCCCGATACGCAGAGGAGCAACAACCACCCTTGAAGACGTATAGTAGGGCACAACCTCTGGAACTCGTCCTACGACTTCAACTCCCGGCAGATTGGACAATGCTGTCACCTCGGGCGGGGCCCCGCTTCCCACCACCCGGAAGACAGCTGCTGGATGCCGCTCACGGATCCGGGGAAACACCGACGAAGCAAACCACTGGACGGCATCCACATTCGGGCGGTGCGAAAATGCCCCCACGAAAAGGATTACGGGGTCTTCTGGCTCCTCATCGGGCGGATTCCATTGCTCCGTGTCCACACCGGTAGGCAGCACAAGGACGCGCCTGGCGCCACACTGTTCCGCTTCCTGCGCATCAGTGGGCGTGACAGTGAGCACGCAGTCCACCGACGCCAGCACCCGCCGTTCCAGTTTCTCGGTCTGCCGGGCGATACGCATAAGCCTGGCTCTCGCGGCCCCGTTGACCTGTTCTGCCTCACGCCTCCTGCGAACATATTCTATGTCGTGCTCCAGAAGGACCCGCCGGTAGGGAGAAGGATTTAGATCATAGAGAGCGCTGAACCAGAAGTCATAGTGGACTACGTCCGCGCCCCATTTGAGGGATTCCTCCACAACAGTCCGCCAGAACGGCCCCGGGCACCCGTAGAAGGCGTCCGGCGGCCACGAGCGTATCGCACCCAGAAGCGAATAAGCAGCACGATATGCCACGCGGTGGAAGGGAGACCGCCGGTGGGGCGCCTGCACCGTCACCAAGCTTCCGAAGTCAGCCAGTTCGCCAAGGTGTGAGGACGATTCGTCTCCCCGCACCAGCGCCACCATCATCACCTCGTGACGCCCCGCAAGCACCTCGATATGCTCCATTATGCGGATCCGCGCGCCCGCATCGCGAGGCAAAGGAAACAATGGCAGCGCAAAAAGAACCCTCACCCGCGCGCCTCCCACGTCTGGACGCCGTGGGGCTCAAACCCGAACTCCACGACCTGTCCACCCGCCCTCTCTAGCGCCTCTGCAACCCGATGCTTCTTCGGGAATTCGCAGTAGAAGAGCATATAACCACCCCCTCCGGCCCCCAGCACCTTGCCACCTATCGCTCCGTGCCGCCTGCCGATCTCATACAGCTCATCAATGCCGGAGTTGGTGATCTGACTATCAAGCCGTTTCTTTTCTTCCCACGCCACGTGCAGCAGTTCGCCGAACTCCCTGAGCCGCCCTCGGAGCAGGTTATTCTTCATCTCCGTGGCAATGATCTTCGAGCGATCCAGGCTTTCCAGAACGGCTTCTTTATGATGCTGCACGGCGCCAATCTGGCGGTCAAGAATATTTGCAGACGGTCGTGTCTGCCCCGTGTAACATAGCAAAAGAGAGTATTCCAGCTCGTTGAGACACTCGGCTGAGATACGGAGCGGATTGACAATCACTCCTGAGGCGGTGAACTCGATGAAATTGAATCCTCCGAATGCCGCTGCGTACTGATCCTGCATCCCGCCCTTCAGCCCGATGTCCTCCCGCTCTATCTTGTACGCCAACTGGGCGATTTCATACGTTGAAAGAGGCTCCCGGAACATCGCGGCAAGCGCACCCAGTAGCGCCACAACCATTGTGGAGGACGAACCAAGCCCCGAACCCGGAGGGGCATCGGAATGGAGGAACAGATCCATCCCGCGTCCATTTCCGAAATGTGCAATGCTCCCCTTGACTATGTCCAGCTCCCCGTCGTAGACGAACTCCTGGTCCGCGTTGTATTTCGCGACGATATCGTAGTCAAGACTGGTAACCGAGATCTGGTTGTCGTTTCGAGGGCTGACCGAGGCGTAGGCGTACTTATTGATGGTGGTGGACAGCACAATGCCTCCGCGCTCTTCCAGGTAGGGGGAAACATCCGTCCCTCCTCCTGCGAAGCTTATGCGCAGGGGAGCCTTGCTACGAAACATTGCACGTTGCTCCTCTCGTAGAGCGGGCGCGCCGGGACAGACGGCACGATGTTATGAGAGCCGGAACCGCCCACCAATACTTCACGTGCGCACTGATAGTTCCTGACCGACGCTGACCCCAAGCCCTGAGGGGCTCGCCGGTCACTTCACCCGGGCACTGCATCTGAGCTGCCGGCTCTGGCCGGGTTTCAGGCTGGTTACAAGCCATTCCACCCTTCGCGTGATAGGAGAATATGTGCCCTCAGGAGTAATGCTCCCGGGAATCAGTTCCATCCCATCAGGGACCAGGAACGTGACGGTTGTCTGCTCGACTGTTGAACTGCCAAGGTTCCTGCATACGCTTGTAAAAGTCACGGTATCACCCGGCAAGGGAGCGGGATTATTGGCCGTCACCTGCACTTCGATTCCGGCCGGGTTGGGGTTATGTGGTTCGGGATCCGGCAACGGTGGCGGATCGCTGCCCGGCGGAGGCTCCGGATCAGCCTGATCAGACCCTTTTGGTTCCAAGTCTATAACCGTCAGCGAATGCGCCGGGAAAGTATAGGTGAAAGACGAACCCGGAATCGCAATCTCACGCGTCGTGATTCCCACACGAGAGGGATCTACATAAGTACATCCCTCCATCCCATCCGGGCTGTTCAGGACGGATACTGTCGCCTTCGACGCTGGCGCAAATCCGTTAAACGTCACCTGAGTGGTAGTGTCACGGCTTGAAGAATAGTTGACGACCATCAGGCTGAGCGTCTTCGCGGCACTCCGCAACGCCACCACATCCAGATGGTCAGCGTCGCCAACTGAAACTGGAAGAACGTAGCGTCCAGGCGTGCGCGCATTGTAGAGCTGGAGGGCGTAATATGGCACTGTGACGCCCCTGCGCCGCACTCCTGTATCTCTGTCTATTTCGTCGTAGATAAGCCGAAAAGTGGGATACCCTGTCCAACCGCCCGGTCCGGAAGCCAGCTCCAAGAGGTGGAAGTAACAAGCTGCAGGGATACCGGTCCGGAGGAAAGCGTGCTGCATTCGTGCCACGGCAAGGGCGGATTTGAGCCTGTGCTGATGCTTTTGGTACTGGGGATCTGAGCCTACGAACACACCATACTGCACATTGTATTCTGTGATAAAGATGGGCTTCGGGTAGCGGCTCTGGTATACCCTGAACCTCTCCTCCAGCGCACTGACTTCCTCAAACAGAGCACGATACTCCGCCTCTGAGTCCTCAGATGCCACTTGAGGCCCCACATATTCGTGCAGGATGATAAAGTCCGCCTTCTGGTACGCCTCGGAATAATCGGGAGCTTTTCCAAAGACGCCTTCCGACCAGACCCAACCTTCGCGGTATTTTTCGGGCGTCTCCGATGACAGAATGTGGTGAGTGAGGCCTTGCGCCCCGACGAGTATGCTGGGGTCTTTGGCCTTCATTGCATCAACGAATTTGACGAAAAGCTCCCTGTACTTCGCTGGATGTGCCCAAGCTTTGCCCTCAAAATAGGCCCAGTAGGTCTCGTTGCCGACCTCCCAGAAGCGGATGTTGAGGGGCTCTGGATGACCGAAATACTCCCTCAGCCAGGCAAAGTAGCCATCCGGGGCTTTCTCTCCGGCCAGGTAAGACCCTTCGACCTTGAATTCCTTTTTCCCGGACAGCGGGCTGCCGCCCGGCTGAACATCCTCGCCGACATAAGTCGAAGGACGCCACCCCTGCTGCGCCCCGTATTGAAGGCCAGGACTTCTACCGTTACAGAACTCCACCAGGTTGGCAGCAAGCTGCGCTCCGTCGGGAGCATCTGGAGCATCACGGTCAAGCGTCTCCCGCAATGGGACCACCATCACCAGTTCCGCTCCCACACGGCGAGCAAACTGCCACGCCTCTATGACGCCCACCTCGTTCTTGGATGGCCAATACGCGCCCGGCCTGATCCGGGCTGGCCGGGACGGCCCTACTCCATCCCGCCAAATATACTGCTCAGAAGAGCCGTCTCCGAAGCGAAGAAGCGAGACGCCCAATGCAGAAGTGCGCGAGAGGGCTTCCGGACGGAACACGCGCACTGGTTGGGAGATGTCCAGCAACCCATTGCCTTGCACCTGCCAGACGATGGCAGACCCGCCGAGGAACCTTCCAGCCGGTTGGCCCGGATTTGTGGCGTCCACTACAATAGACGCCGCCTGAAGGCCGGCGGGGGCCACAAACAGAGCAATGATGGTTGATATGAAAGAAAAAAGCCGGTATGGGGAGCGACGCTTCATCTGAATGGTGCAAATGTTCCGGAACTTGAGTCTCGTAGTCCTCCGCTTCAGTTGTTCCGCATCTGACCTGCATTCCGCACCAAATCAACGCGCGGCGCTCTTCCCTCTCCCCTCAGCATCCGACAAAGATCGTTACCTCCCCGGGTCACGCCCCGGTAGTGTATCCCGGCGCTACTGTACGAGCCGGATGGGTTCTACTCCGCAGAAGGGACCTTGATCTGCTCTTGTCCGAGGCAACCACACCCTGCTGCTCCTCAAGGGTCAAGCGCACCCCCTTCAACACAACTCCCTGGGTCATCCAGAAGAAATAAAACAGCCGGTTGACGCCATATCCGACGTCCGTGAGACTCACCAGGTGCACCACAAGGCACGCAACAGCGCAAGCCGCCAGCAGGTCACGCCTGTCACCAGGCTTAATGCGACGTAGCCCTTTGACGTTCAGATAAGCGACAAGAGTAAGCACAGTCCCCAGCGTTATTACACCCAGCAATCCTGTTTCCACAAGATACTGCACGTAAGGACTGAAAGATGAGATTGTAGAAACCTGGCCCTGCTCAAAGATTTTCATCCTCCTCTGAACCCACTCTCCTGGTCCTATTCCTAACAGCCAGTTGTAGCGCCACTCCGCAATGGCATCCTTCCAGGCTTCCAAGCGAGCTTCCCTCAGCGTTGCAAAAGCAGATCCTCCGCTCCTTACTGCAGCTGCAGGGTCTACAAATCTTAGAATTAAATTGTTATCTGGAAGAATCTTAGCGAGTCTTACACCATAAGACACGAGGATGAGAGCCGCAAGGGCAACCAATATATTGACAACAACGGCTTTCTTAATTCGACCTGTAAGCCATGAATATATAACAACCCCAGCTACAGCACCAAGAAACGGGCCTCGCGACCCTGTGAAGAATATAGCCAACCATATACTTATAATGCACACCGACCAGAAGAATTTCTTTCGCGGAACCTCCCCCGACGATCTCAAGGCCAGAGGGATCGTGACAAACATGGCAAGCCATGATCCAAAGAATACCTGATTATCAAAGGTACCAAATACCCTGTGATGCACAAGGGCGTAATATACTCGTTCAGTAAGGTGAGGAAATGCTTTCAGGAATAGCCTGTAGTAAGACTCTCCACCAAAATACTCCACGATGCCAAGCAGGGAAAATAAAAAAGCCCCTATGGTCATAATCCTAGCATACGATGATATGTGATCCGACCTGCGCACATAAATATAGGCTGCGGAGAACAAAGCCATACCCGTAGCATGCATCAGAATGACATCGCGGGTGGCTCGATAGTTAGTCACCTGCTCCGCCATAAGCCATGACGCTACGAGGCAGAGCAGCTGAAGGCTCAGTAATAAAAGAACTGAGACCGGGGGCCACGTTCGACGGCGCAAAACGAGGCTATCCAGAGCTACAAACACCATTAATCCGAGACTGATGAGAATCTCCAGGACGCGGGTATTGAGCCGAGTCGCTCCGAAGAAGTATGGAATCTGGCCCGCCATAATAAGGAAGAAACCGATAAACGCTACCAGCCTCCAACGTTTGTCCGCTCCGGCCAGAAGGATTATCACCCCTATAAGGAGGAACGCCAGGATGATCAGGAAGAAAGGGGGAACTTCACCAACGACGAAAGGCAACGCTGCCTGGATCCCAAGGTAGGCGAGTAGGAAGAGTAACCACAGCAGACCCAACACAATGAGGGCTGGCAGACGGCGCAAACCACTCGCCCCCCCACCAAACCGCCCCTGGTTGACCCACGCCGCAGGTCCTCTGAAGCTGGCGTCCCTCATTTGAAATGGTTGATCAAACCTCATCAGTGGTAGACCTCCGTCCGTACAGACCGACGGACCAACTTCCAAAAACCGGTAGTGTATCCGAGGTGGAAAAAGGTCACACTTCCCCGCCGGGCTGCACGGGCCTTGTTGCCTAGAAGATAGTCGCCAAGCGCAGCCCCACCCAGCACTGGCCCTCTCACACAGACTCCAAGAGTGAGTCTCTTAAGAACTACTGTCCACCCGAAGCGCTTGAGGTCAAGGTAGCACTCTGCCCGTCCCTGCTCAATGAGGCGCTGGCGGAACCACTGCCAACTCAGCCGATCGGCAGGCACACCGTGCCGTACCCACGCATCTGGCCAGTACAGTAGCTTCCATCCCGCAGCACGTACTCTCAGCCCAATATCGGTATCCTCCTGGAAATGAGGAATCCCCCCACCACGTTGTGCTCCGAATGTAGGGTCACACCCACCTGCCTCGTGAAGCGCTGCCCGACGAAAGGACATATTTGCGCCGACAGGAGTCAGATCCTCACGTTCCAGGAGAAACGGCTTATCCCCGTAGTCAACAATTGTCAAAAACCGCTCCAGGCTGGAATCCAGCCACTCGGGCCGTTCGGCCTCCCACTCCGGGAGGATTCTTCCCATCACCCCGCCTACATCCTCGGCGAAGGAATATGCGGCGAGATGCGCAGTCAACCACATCTCCGATACGATTGCATCATCGTCCAAGAACGCCACAACATCTCCGCCAGCCGTGCCCAGTCCTTTACTCCGGGCGTTGCCTAGTCCAACTTCTGGCTCCTCAACAATCACGTAGTGAAATGGCATGCGCGAGCGGAAGGATTCGGCAACCTGTCGGGTATCATCAGTGGAGTTGTTGTCAACTACGATCACCTCAGCCCGCGACGGCTCTATGCCGGTCTGCCTGAGCAGGCTCTCCAGCGCAAGGGAGAGGCGCTGCCCCCGGTTGCGCGTGCAGATCACAGCGGAAATGGTCTCCACCGGGGTCGCCTCCACGGCTGGATCCGGGTTCGGCTCGGTTTGCAGCTCCGGGCTCGAAGCGGACATCACACCTCCGCGTGGGCGAACATTTCGCTCTCGACAAGTTCGCAGATGATATGGGCGATGGTGATATGCGTTTCCTGGATGCGGGGCGTGTCATCCGAGGGCACTTTGAGGGCGATGTCCACACACTGCGCCAGCCGGCCGCCGTCCCGCCCGGTCATTCCGATGGCGAAGGCACCCTTGGCCCGCGCCGCCTCCACGGCCCGGATGACAGACTCAGCATTGCCGCTGGTGGAGATGCCGATGAACACGTCGCCCGGCTGCACCAGGGCCTCCGCCTGCCGGGAGAAGACCAAATCATATTCGTAATCGTTGCCGATGGCGGTCAGAATGGATGTATTCGTGGTAAGGGCGATGGCGGGAAGGGCTCTGCGCTCCATCTTGAAGCGGCCCACGAACTCCGCCGCGATGTGCTGAGCATCGGCCGCGCTGCCGCCATTGCCTGCGATCAACACCTTGCCGCCATCCCGGAAGCAGCACACAATCTCCGCCACCGCCTGGGCGATCTCAATCGCCAGACTGCGAGACGCCTCCTCCTTGACGGCGATACTCTCGGCGAAGCGCTCCCTAACCAGTTCCGCCATCCCCATCTGCGGTTCACCTCATCCTGTAAGTCACACTCAACAACTGGACCCCGCGCGCTCCAGCAGCGTCGCGATATGCCGTTCCAGATCCTCCACCTCCCGGCCCCACGGGCGGTCGCCCGGAATCACCCATCCGGCATATTGTCGGCCGGGCTCGACGAACTCTTCATGCATCGGCTGCACCGTCTCGCTGAACTGGCGGCGCACGCTTTCCTCGGTCCGTCCCCGCTCCCGGACATCCCTGTTGATGCGCCGCTCCAGCCGGAGACTGGCGGGTGCATCAACGAAGACCCGGACATCCATCAAATCGCGGAGCGTGGGCCAGCAAAGCACCAGGATGCCTTCCACGATCGTTAGACGCCCCGGCTTCAGAGGCCGTTCACCCACCCGGGAGCGCGTAGCGAAATCGTATCGCGGACAACTCACTCTCCGCCCGGATTTCAGCAACCGGACGTGTTCCACCAGCAGGCCGGACTCCACGGCATCCGGGTGGTCGTAATTCAGAGCGGCACGCTCCTCCAGCGTAAGATCGGACCTGTCACGATAGTAGTCATCCTGCCGGACGATGCAGACTCCTACCTCACGGAACCGCTCCCCGAGACGGGCAACGAGCGTGCTCTTCCCGGATCCGCTGCCTCCCGCAACACCGACACACACGACCACTGGCGTGCCCGCCGAAACTCTCAGCGCCGAATCAGTTCTGCCTCGCCTGATTCAAGCTTCTGCTTGAGAGCTTTCAGCACCTCATCGGCGAACTCGTTCGCCGCTTCCTCCGGCTTCCGGCCCCCCGGCTGGCGCACCGTGACCCGGAACGAGAAGTTCGGACCGGAGACGCCGCCCAGTTTATTGGCGAGCATGTTCCATTTGTGCCACCACAAACCCGGAGTCAGCTTGTCGCCTGCCAGATACCAGTAGCGCACCACAAGCTGCGAAAAGTCTTGAATGAACTCCGCCTTGGTGACCTCTCCATTTTCCAACTTTGCCGTGCCCGCCTCCTTGGGAGTCCAACCGGCCCCTGGCAGACAGAACATCGGGCTATGGAAGCTGCCCGGGTCAGCGCTCTCGATCATCAGCAGCTCCACCACCGTCCCAGCATTCGAGTAGATCCGCAACAGGAAGCGGGCAGCGGGAAGCTGGTCCTTCCACTCGGCAGGAGGGTCGAACTGCTCTCCCCTCCACTCCCCCAGGTTCATCGGAACCCAGTTGTCCATATCCACGGAGCTGTCGGAGCCCGTCCCCGGGGCGCCCAGGCGGCTGACAACCGTGAACGCCACAAGAAGGATGGTGACGGCTATTGCATGAGTCTGAACTCGCGACATCCAATCAACCTCGCAATCCCGTACATCACCGCGAACGCCACCACAAGAACGACGTAACCTGAGTAGTCGTGCAGCACCGGCACCAGGGAAGGATCCCAGTAGTGTCCCACCGCCACAAGGAGCGCCACTCTGAGCGAGTTGACCAGGACCGAGAGCGGCATCGCGATGAGGACGAACAACACCTTCCGCCATGTTTCTCCTTTGACAGCATAGACCAGGAAAATGGCGAAGGCAGTCAGAGCCAC
>JBBFLP010000054.1:1725-13824 GCA_037478975.1 Armatimonadota bacterium | reverse complement strand
GCCAGCATCGCTCCCAGCATTCTGGAACCGGTCATATTTCGATCCTTCTCCAGCGGCCCGTCGAAAAGATAAGTGCGATCATCACCCCGTAGAGCGCCATGCTGCCGGACATTGCCCACCAGGCAGCCACCGCTCCGTGTCCGAGATGCACAGCCGCCAGCCACGTTGCCGGCAACCGGATCACCCAGAGCGTCAGAAAAGTGGCCACGGTGGGAGAACGGGTGTCACCCGCTCCCTGTAACGCTCCGCCGAGAGCCATTGCAACCGCCAGAAATGGCTCCGAAAGGGCGTTGATGCGCAGATATGAGACTGTCAACGCTACGATTCCGGCATCCCCCGTGAACAGCCGGGCGATCTGCGGAGCCAGGGCGAAGAAGGCCGCCGCCATCACGGTCATGACTATGACCGACTGACGGGCGCACGTCCACGCCGCCTGCCGGGCTCTTTCAGGATGCCCCCCGCCCAGGTTCTGGCCCACCAGGGCCGCCGCCGCGGTACTGTAAGCGAAACCCGGCATAAAGGCGATGGCCTCTATCCCGAGACCGATTGTCAGAGCCGCCATCGCAGACCGTCCTTCCGGCATCAGACCCAGCAGCGAGAAGTATACAATGCTGGCTCCGCTCCTCAGCAACGTCTGCAGCCCGGCCGGAAGCCCCAGTCCCAGGATCCGGCCTGCCCACTGACGGCTCAATCCCGTCCATCTCCGCGTAGTCCCTTTCAGCCGGGAGCCACCCAACCAGATGAACGCCAGAGCGCAGGCTGCCACACGTGACACGACAGCGGCAAGGGCCGCTCCGTTCAGCCCCATCGCCGGTGACCCGAGCTTCCCGAAGATGAACATGTAATCCAGGGCAGCATTCAGCACCGCCGCAACAAGGGTCAGCCTCACCGGCGTCAGCATATCCGCCGTTCCCCGGAAAGCGGCGATCAGCACGGTCAACAGGAAAAGCGGCGCCAGCCCCGGCAGCGACACCAGAAAATAGGACCTGGCCAGAGGGACGATATCCGTCGCTCCCCCGGCCAGGAAGGCGAGCATTGTGCCCGCCAGCGGAGCCAGGAGAATCATCAGCAGGAAAGCTGCCGCCAGAGAGAGGATCAGGGACTGCCTTGTGGCCTCTTCCGCCTCCTCGACCGAACCTGCCCCGATGAACCGCGCCACCATCGCTGTTGTGGCTGTGGACACCGCCACAACGGCGGCAAAGAGGAACATCAGCAGATTCTGGGAAAGGCCCATCGCCGCCACCTCGGCCCCTCCCAGCCGGGCGACGAACAGACGGTCAACGTTGTTCGTTAGAGTCTGGAGAAGGAGGGCAGTGACGGAAGGCCAGGTCAGAGCCCAGACGGTCCGCGATAGAGATCCCCGGCCTCTTCTCTTCACCGGTCAGCCTCGGGTGAAATCAAGCTGGCCCACCGATCCGGATGCAGCATCCAACACGGACAGGGAGGGCGCCAGGCGCCCTCCCCCTTTCTGCCTCCCTGTAATCCGCGGGCGGACTATTTGCCCATCTTCCTGAGATTCTGCAGGCACTTCTCCACGCACTCCAGAGGCGGATAGGCGTAACTCTCCTGCTCGACGATGTACCACTCGGTGTTGCCCTTCGTCTCACAGAGCTCGAACACCTGATCCCACTTCACGTCGCCCTCTCCGATGAGCGCCTTGTCATACCCGGCAGAGTACTCTTTCAGGTGCACGGTACGCGCCCGCCCGGGATAACGCGCCAGAAAGACCACCGGATCTGCCCCTCCGTGCATGCAGTTGCCGGTGTCCATCTGCATGACCACATCCGGAGAGGTGTTGCCGAAGAAGGTGTCCCACGGCAGCTCGCCGTCCAACTCTTGAAACTCGGTCCAGTGGTTGTGGTAGCCCGTCCACATTCCTAACGGCTTGAGCTTTGCTGCGAGCTCATCGAAGATGCCTGCCGTCCGCTTCCAGGCCTCACGGGACTCCGTATACTCACCGTGGAGCCCCGGAACGATCAGAAACCTGTTGCCTAGTATGCGGTTGAACTCCACTGTCTGTTCGAACTGGTCACCCAGGAGAGAGTCCAGCCCGGTGTGAGTGCCGCAGCACTTCAGGCCGTTGTCGTCCAGCATTCTGCGAAGGTCTTCCGCGCTGTATCCGTAGTAGCCCGCGAACTCCACGCCTTCGTACCCCATCTTAGCCACCGCTGCCAGCGTGCCGGGAAGATCCTTCGCGCAGTCCTCCCGCACGGAATAAAGCTGCAGCCCGATCGGAATCTTTGCCATCGTGATGATCCTCTGACCCTTCTTGCCGGAATTGGCCACCGTTGTCGCGCCTGTGGAACCGGTCACGCAGAGCGGCCTCCTGACTCTTGGCCTCCAGAGCCCCGGGTTCCTTCCTGCTTCACGCCTATCCTGCGCTACTGTTATGCCGGGAGGATGCAGGACGAGTGGTGGCCAACAAAAGCGCGGAAAGCAAAATGGACATTTCACACATCGCGCGGGAAAAGACTTGCCAGCTAACCACCTTCCGCACAGACAGGCGCACCAAAACGGTGCGCATTCCGCGAGGAGAATCTGTGACCATTGGCGAGGTCGAGGGGTGCGGACGGGTCGTCAGCCTCTGGCTGACCTTTCTAGGCTGGTTCTGGATGCACTGGGACCCGGACGCGCGCATCAGCCCCACCATCCTGAAGACCCTCATTCTGCGCATCTTCTGGGACGGCCGCCCCCGCCCCGCCGTTTGCGTTCCCGCGGGAGACTTTTTCGGCGTGGGGCTGTGCGAGACAGCCAATTTCTCCGGCCACTACTTCGGGATGTCCAGCGGGGGATTCTACTGCCGGTTTCCCATGCCTTTCAGGAAGGGCTTCCGCATCGAGATGGAAAACCGCGATCCTCACATTGACACGGAAGTATTTTTGAACTGCGTCTACCAGATCACGGATCAGCAACCAGAGGAGGCGGGCTATTTCCACTCCACCTTCCGAACCGGGCGGGACCTGCAGGACCGCTTCGAGATTGCAGATGTGGCAGGACGTGGCCATTATGCGGGATGCACGCTCTCCCTCCAGGGACGGCGGATGAACGATCTCTCCTTCCTGGAAGCGCCGGAGCACGTGTATCTGGATGACAAAGACCAGGCCCCTGCCATCTGCGGGACGGGGCTGGAGGATTACTTCCTGGGAGGATGGTACTTCCGGGAGGGTACATTTGCTGGTCCGCTGCACGGCGTGCCGGTAAAGGATCCTTTGCGCTCCTGCGTAGCGATGTACCGTGTCCACACAGACGACGCCATCCGCTTCCAGAAGAGCTTCCGCTTTACGTTTCAGCATCCCTGGAAGCGTGAGAACATCAATCCTTTCTTCTTCTCAAGCTGCGCGTTCTTCTATCTGGACACGCCGGAAGGGCAACCGGGGCCGGAGTATTCTTCGGAAGATCTGCTGTCGCTATACCGGGTCCGTGATACCGATCACCAGAGTCTACCGTGACAGAGAAACCGTGCGTGTTTTCAGTATTTCCCGTCTTCGTTGCTGTCATTGTGCTCGCGGGAGGAACCGCGGTGGCTGAAAACAGGCCGCCCGCTCCCCAAACACAATCGTTGCCGGAGGAAGCATTTCACGCAGCGCAAGTGAGAGATCCCGGCGCTGAGACGCCGATGTCGCGCCGGTATCTTGCATTACTCGAACGATATCTGCCCTACATCCGCTCCAATCTCAGGGACTGGCAGCAGCTTTCAGGCTCCAAATACCACAAGCGGGACGGCAGCCACGAGTACGACGTCCGCCAGAATGCCACTGTGGCGTACGGTCTGGCCGTTCTGGGCCGATACGGGCAGAGAGCTGATTCAGAAGAAATCCTTCGAGATTGCGCCGCCTTAGTGCGCTACCTGTCCGCCACCCACCGAGCAAATCAGCTGGCCACGGGGGACGGCAAACAGTGGGGAGATCAGTGGCAGAGTGCGCACTGGACCGCTTATGCCGGGAAGGCAGCGTGGCTGATCTGGGACCGGCTGGATGAGGATACCCGGCAGATGACAGCACGGATGGTGGTTCACGAGGCGGACCGGTTCAACGAACGCCCTCCCGACGATGGGGAATGGTCGGACACCAAGGCCGAGGAGAACGCATGGAATTCTGAGGCTCCAGCGCTGGCAACGTGCATGTTCCCGCAACATCCCCGCGCCGCCTTGTGGGATGAACGTGCGCGCCTTTATATGATGAATTCTTTCTCTGTCCGGGCGGATCACGGGGACGACACCGTTGTGGACGGCCGTCCCGTGAAGGACTGGGTGAGCACGGTCTGCCTTCACGATGATTTCACCCTGGAGAATCATGACCGGGTTCACCCGGACTACATGGGCGCGGGGATTCTCCAGCTGCGCAATGTCCTGGTCTATCTCAGTGCGGGACGGGATGTTCCACGTTCCTGTTTCCATCACGTGCCTGATGTGCTCCAGGCCTTCAAACTGCTGGTCTCCCCGCAGGGCTCAAGCTTCTACGTGAACGGGCAGGACTGGTGGCCGCACCGTCACGATGTGCCTCTGGCCTTCGGCGGATTTGCCGGAGCCTTCCTGCAGGATGCCGATGCCGCCCGGATGGAACGGGACGCGCTGGAGTCGCTGGAGAAATTGCACTCCCGCTTCCCTGACGGACGCGCTTTCCACCGCCACGAATACAACTATCCCAATGTGGAGGAAGAGCTCATTGCTCGATACGCCGAGCTCTACCTGACGCACCGCTTCTGCGGAGATACTCCGCCTACCCCCGGCGCAGAGTTTGAGCGCAGCCTGAACGGCGCCCGGATCTTCGAGGCCGGAGGGTTCGTCATAGACCGCTCCCCGGAGCGCTTTGCCTCATTTGCTTGGGTAAACGGAGCAATGGGGTTGGTGTATCCGCGCGGGGACACCTACTTCACATCTCCCGACACCTCCAGCCTGCTGGGAAGGATAACGGTCCGGGACGCTAAAGACTCTGTGCCGAAGGTCACCACCAGAACCGTTCGTGTGCTCGACAATGAGGATGGAGGATTCGCTGTTGCGGGCCGCTTCCTGCGCTGCGAGGGCAAGGTGGCGCAGGATGCCGCTATGGTCAGCCTGCCGTCGGGGCCGGTGCTTTACTTGGAACGGTTGACAGCACTAGAGGATGTCACGCTGGAAGAAGCAGCCACGGGCACGTTTGTCATCCTCAATGAGGACGCGCCACCGCTCGCCTGCAACCGGCGGATACTCACCACCGGGGAAGGAACCCGGGAGGTGCCAGGCCGGGCAGACATTCCGGATGAGACATTCGTGCTTGCCACACCCTTCGCGGATGTGGACGGCAAACTCGTTGTGCGGACGGCCCCGGCCGGGCAGATGCGTTATCTTGCCCGTCATTCGTACCGGGCGAGCCGCCTGGACCAGGAACTCGCCGCATTCTACACTGGCGGCCCCGTTTCGATACCGGCCGGAAGGAGCTTCTCGGAGCGTGCCCTGGCGGCGTTCACCTCGTCTGATGCCCAGAATGCTCAGGAGCCAACGCTGATGCGATTCGGTGCCCCCGTTCTGGCCGTGGAGGCGGCTGGCCGGCTGGTTGCGGTCAACTTCGGCAACTCACCGGTAAAGCTCTCCCGCTTCGGGTCGGAACAGACTCTGGAACCCTATGGGGTTGCCGTCTGGACCATCCCGCAGACACCTTGAGGTTCTGAATACCCGCGCGCCCCGCCTGCGGCGCGCGGACTCTGCAGAGAAAGGATGACAGGCGCATGCGAAAGACACTGATCCTTCTGGCGGCGGCAATTCTGCTGTCCGCGTCCGTCTGTTCGGCGACCACGTTGACCTATGTGGATCTGGTCAACCGGCTGATAGACCTCGAATCGCTCGCGGTCTTGCCTGTTCCGGGCGAGAAGACGGAACAGGCATCGAGCTATGACCGGGCCAGCCGGTACGACGAAGCATCCGGGAAATACTACAACTGGGATGCAAACGGCGACGGCAACGGACACATCCGGATGGAGGGCAACCAGACGGTGATGGCCGAGATTCCGGGGCCGGGCGTGATCTGGAGAATCTGGTCTGCCCGTGCCGGGGAAGGACACGTCCGCATCTATCTGGACGGTGCTGAGCAACCTGCCGTGGACCTTCCGTTCTCAGGCTATTTCAACCGCCAGAACGAACCGTTCACCTACCCCGGCCTTGTCTACGAGGCCGCCAGCGGGATGAACAGCTACGTCCCCATTCCGTTTCAGAAATCGTGCCGGATCGTGGCGGACCCGGATTGGGGAGTCTACTACCACTTTACCTACACCCGCTTCCCGGAAGGGACGCAGCTTCCCACGTTCCGGCGCGAGCTGGGTCTGAAGGAAAAGCTGGCGCTGGCAAGGGTCAGCGACTTCCTGCAGAACGCTGGAGGGCGTGATCCGGCGGGCGTGCGAGCAGGACAGCAGACGCTTCGATTGCCGCTGGCAATCCGGCCCGGCGAGACATCAACCATCGCTGATCTGCCCGGTCCCCGCGCAATCACCGCCATCCGGCTCCGGCTCCATGACCTCTCGCCCACCGATGAGCGCGACGTGCTGCGCAGCGCGGCACTCCGCATCCGCTGGGATGGGGAGAAGGAGCCTTCGGTCTGGGTCCCGCTGGGGGATTTCTTCGGGACTGCGCCGGGCATCAACGAGTATCGCTCCCTGCCGCTCGGCGCCACACGTGACGAGCTCTACAGCCTCTGGTATATGCCTTTTGCCAGGCGGGCACAGGTGGAGATTCTGAACGAAAGCCGCCGGAGCCTCAGGGGAGAGATCCTCATCACGCATGCGCCTCTTGCGCGGCCCGCAAGCTCGCTGGGACGCTTCCACGCGAAGTGGCACCGTGACGCGTTCCTGCCAGAGGATCCGGACCGGCGCAAGATTGACTGGACGATGCTGATCACCCGGGGACGCGGGCGGTTCGCCGGCGTGATGCTGGAGGTCTGGAATCCGCTGGGAGGATGGTGGGGCGAAGGTGACGAGAAGTTCTTCGTGGACGGCGAAAAGTTCCCCTCCACATTCGGGACCGGCTCGGAGGACTACTTCGGCTACGCGTGGTGCAACCCCACCCTTTTCCAGCGAGGCCTGCATAATCAGACGATCTCGATGGGCAACAAGGGACACATCAGCGTGAACCGGTGGCACATCGCCGACAACGTACCGTTCCAGAAATCCTTTGAGGCGGCCATCGAGAAATACTTCCCGAACGACCGGCCGACCCTGTATGCCGCTACGGTGTACTGGTATCTGGAGCCTGGGGGCGAGGATCCCTACCCTTCTGTTCCCTTGCGCGACCGCACCGGCTGGTATATTGGCTCTCAGAAGCCGTGGCGCGCCAAAGGCGTCCTGGAAGGGGAGGAGATGAAAGTGATAGCCTCGTCCCGCGGTCAGGTCAGCACGCAAGATCTTGGCGGACGGGGACACCGGTGGAGCAATGACCGTCACCTCTGGTGGACCCAGGCAGCGCTGGGGGACACACTGGACCTGGAGATCCCTGTCCGTGAAAACGGACGCTACGAGATCAGCGCTCAATTCACCAAAGCCCCGGACTACGGCATGGTGCAACTCTGGATGAATGGCCAGAAACTCGGCAGTCCCATTGACCTTTATCATCCCGAAGTGGTCACGTCGGGCGAGATGGTCCTCGGTGAAGTGGACCTTCCCTCAGGAGCTCAGACTCTGCGGGTTCAGATCACAGGGGCCAACGAGCAGGCCATCAAGAGTCACATGTTCGGGCTGGACTACGTGCGGCTGAAACGGAAATAGTACCGCATGCGACTTTAGTCTGTGGCGGGGAACCGCCGTCCGCCGGAACCGGGCTTACGGTTCCCCGCCATCGTTTCCGCGTTCTTCCGCCGGACCGGCCCCGAATGACGGCGGACCTTCACCCTTCTCCATCCAAAGAGGCACCAGGCGCGTCGCTTCGCGAAGCTCCGCGCGCAGGCTGGCATAGTCCGGATCGAAAGACCGCACCAGATCCCAGAAGCGCACGGAATGGTCAGGATGGACGGTGTGGCACAGTTCGTGGATCATAACGTGGCGCACCAGGTGGGAAGGAACGAAAAGGAGACGCGCGCTGAGATTGATCTTGCCCTGCCGGGAACAGCTACCCCACCTTGTCCGGGCGGAGTTCACCGAGCATCCCCCATAACCGAGCCCCGTTTCGCAGGCGACCCGGGCGAGCCACGAAGGCAACATCTGCCAGGCCTTTCGCATCACCCATCGGCGCAGCAGCAACCTGCAGAGCTCGCCGTTTCGGATGTCGCAGGAGATGACGAGCTGGCCATCCACTTCCCGCAAGGTGGCTCGTCGTGCAGCGCCGTCGGGCTGCCAGTTCACAGGAACAGACTGGCCCAGTGCCCTCAGATGAATGCGGTCAGGAAGTGACCCGTGCTGCCCTTTCTGCTCTGCCTCTTTCCGGGCGCGCACCGCTTCCTGACGGGCTAGGATCCAGGCCTGGTGCTTGTGCAGGATGTGCGGAAGCATTCCGGAATCGAAGGCCGGCGGAACGGTGACCACCACGCGGCCGTGAGCATCCACGCGGATCTTCACACTGCGGGCGCGGGGGTGCACCCTGATCTGATATCCCTCCCAGGGTGGCAGGCTCATGGCTTTCCTGAGGTCCAAGCGAAATCGGGTATAATCTGCTCGTCAGGCAGAACGCAAGGAAGGGCCTGCCGTCGGCAGGCCCCCGTGGAAAGGCCCGGAAAGACTTTCCGGCAATACCAAGTGGCGAGGCAAAAAACTCAGGCGGGACGGACGACCTTTCCGGCCTTGATGCACTTGGTGCAAACGCGCACCCGCCGAGGCGTGCCGTTTACCATCATCCGGACCGGCTGAAGGTTGGGCAGCCAGCGGCGCTTTGTCCGGGGAGCCCGGAGGGCCCAGGAGCCGGAATGCTGGTGCCTGATGTTCTGACCGAACTGCGCGCCCTTTCCGCAGATTGCGCACGAAACTGCCATCGCGCCTGATATCCTTTCGAATATAAAGGGAATCTGACCGGGTTTCCGGATGCAAAATGTCCGTATCCCGGTGTAAAGAGTGTTCCTCAACGGACCGAAAGTCTACTTTACCACAGCCGGCTGCCCCATCGCAACCGATACGGCCGGCGTGTGAACCGGTGCAATGAACGTCTCGGAAAGCCGGATCTCAGAGCTGGTCCGCACGTCGCGGCCCTTATTGCCTTCCGACACCGTCTCCAGGGCGGTGGGGCTCCTGCGCGCCTCTGGTGGTTCTGCGGCTCCTGTGGTGTCCGGAATGCAGGTGGTGGGAATGGTCCGCGAGTCCGACCTGCTCCCGATGCTTGCCGCATCCGCAAACGGGTCCGGCAAGGACGTGGACTCCTTACCACCCATCGTGGAGCTGATGAGTCCTGTGGAGGGTTTTCTCCGGCCCGATGCCACCATCCGGGAGGCTGCCGAGGCGTTCTGGCGGACGGGAGCAGAGGCCCTTCCCGTTGTCACGGAGCACGGCGCCTATGCGGGATATCTTCTCCGGTCCGATATCACGGCAGCCCTCTCCAACGCCATAAGGCCTCCGATGGTCGGGGGGCTGGCAACCCCGCTGGGCGTCCACCTTACTTGCGGTTCGCAGCGTGGCGGCGTCGGAGACGGGGCGCTGGTGCTCCTGGGCGTGATGTTCGGCCTGCTGAACATCCTTGGTTTTGTGATCGCCGCGGGAATCGCCTGGGCAGCGCAGCAATGGCTCGGCCAGCCTCTGTATGCCGCCCTTCTGTCGGAACCGGCCCCACGCTGGAATCTCTATGACGCCATCGGATATATTGCCCTGCTTGCGCCTGTGATCACACTCCTGCTGGGCGTGCGGCTGCTTCCCGTGGCGGGCTATCATGCCGCAGAGCACCAGACCGTACACGCCATCGAACGGGGAGAGCCGCTGGACTTTGAGACGGTTCGCAGGATGCCGCGGGTACATCCCAGGTGCGGAACGAACCTGGCGGCGGCGGCGTCCATCTTCATCGTGATGATCACTGCCTACCCCAGCCCTCTGGTGGTGTTTGCGGGTATAATGGTCGTTCTGCTGGGCTGGAGGACCATCGGCGCCTGGCTGCAGCAGCACGTCACCACCAGGCCTGCCAGCAGAAAACAGATCGAAAGCGGCATCCAGGCCGGAAAGCAGCTGCTGGCGAACTACCGGGAGGAGGTGCTGGGCGAGCGGGAGCCCGGGCGCCGCATCTGGAACCTGGGTTTCGCTCAGATCGGAGCCGGCCTGGCCGCCACGCTCCTTCTGGCGGACGCGGTGGTGCGGGTGGCTGGATGGCGAGTTCCGTTTTTCTGAGACTGCTGACCGCTCTGGCCGGAATCAGCGGCAAGACGAATCACTGAGTAAGGAAGACCGGATTGGCAAAGGAGCGCATTGCTGAGGCTGTAAAGAACGCGCTGGAAAGCGCGATGCGCGACGGCGAGGTCCGCCGCATAGCCGTGCCCGTCATCGAGGTCGAGGTTCCGCGGAACCGCGAACACGGAGATTTCTCCACCAACATCGCTATGACGCTTGCGCGCGAGGCCCAGATCCCGCCGCGGCAACTGGCCGAGGTCCTGGCGGCCCGGCTGCAGAGCGATGGGGCCCCCACCCGGCTCATCCAGAAGGTGGATGTTGCAGGGCCGGGCTTCATAAACTTTCATCTTTCTCCCTCCTGGCTACACGATACTCTGGTGGAGATCGAGCGGCGCGGGGATTCCTACGGATCCAGCGACGCGGCGAAGGGCGTAAAGGCGTTGCTGGAGTTCGTGAGCGCCAATCCCAACGGTCCCATTACGGTCGGCAGCGCCCGGGGAGGGGTCATTGGAGACACCCTGGCGCGCCTGTATGAGCTAATGGGCGCAGAGGTGGCGCGCGAATACTACATCAACGACGCCGCCAACTCCACCCAGATGATCAACTTCGGTAAGTCGCTGGTGGTCCGCTATCTTCAGGAGCTTGGAGTCGAAGCGCAGATGCCGGAGGACGGCTACCAGGGAGCCTATGTCACGGACATCGCCCGGAAGATCGTGGCACGCGACGGAGACCGTTACCTGGACATGCAGGAAGACGAGCGGCTGACCCTCTTCACCCGGATGGCGGAAGAGGAGATGATCGCCACCCAGAAGGCAGACCTTGCGGCCTTTGGAATCGAGTTCGACCGGTGGTTCAGCGAACGCTCGCTTCACGAGTCCGGGAAGGTTGCCGCCGCCATCGAGAAACTGAAGGAGCGGGGATGCGCCTACGAGAAGGACGGCGCACTCTGGCTGAAGAGCACAGACTTCGGCGATGACAAAGACCGCGCTCTGCTGCGCTCCAACGGTGCGCCGACATACATCGCCGCGGATGCGGCCTACCACGCGGACAAGTTTGACCGTGGCTTCAACCGACTGATCAACGTCTGGGGGCCGGATCATCATGGCTACATCGCCCGCACCAAAGCGGCGGTGGCCGCACTCGGATATCCGGCGGAGGCCCTGGACATCATCATCTACCAGGCGGTGCGCCTCTTCTCGGGAGGCGAGCTTGTGATGATGAGCAAGAGGGCAGGCGACGTGATCTCGCTGGCGGAGCTGATGCAGGAGGTGGGACGGGATGCCGCCCGCTTCTTCCTGCTGATGCGCAGCCACGACAGCCAGCTGGACTTCGACTTGGAGCTCGCCAGAAGCCAGTCCGACGAGAACCCGGTCTACTATGTGCAATACGCCCACGCGCGCATCTGCTCGCTGCTTCGGAACGCGGATGAGAAAGGATTCGCAGTCCCGCCCGCAGAGGCGGCAAAACTGGAACTGCTGACCCATCCCTCAGAGATCGAACTGATGAAGAAGCTGGCAGACTGGCCGGACGAGGTGGTCAGAGCAGGACTGGAGCACGAGCCGCACAGGCTGGCCGCTTTTGCTATGGATACAGCGCGGCTGTTCCACAAGTTCTACACGGATTGCCGTGTCATGGATGAGGCCGACCGGGAGCTTAGCGGGGCGAGGCTGGTGCTGGTGCGCTCTTGCCGGACGGTTCTGGGCAATCTCCTCCGGACGATGGGGGTGACCGCTCCCGAGCGGATGTGAGCGGAGCGATGCGCGCCGTCCGGATTCAGGGCCCGGCCGGCGCAGCGATACGAGGTGTAATCTTGTTCCAGGGACTGCTCAAGCTGGCGGTGTC
>JBBFLP010000054.1:0-1625 GCA_037478975.1 Armatimonadota bacterium | reverse complement strand
GGCATTGAGCTTACGGATGGCCCCGACCGGCCCCTGACCGGCTGGATCGTGAGACCTGCTGTGTACCGCAAGCCTGACATCACCTCCACCGAAAACGTGACGCTGCAGACGCGGGGTCTGGTTGGTGGGCTTGCCATTCTGGCCAACCCGAAGGGCGACATCGTTAACGTTCAGGCGCTCTCCGTGTCCGGGGACACTGCCTCCATCCCGGTCCGGGGCACGGAGGAGGATCGGCGTATCCTGCTTGTCTATCCGCTGAAGACGATAGATCCCGCCCGCGACGGGTTGCAGAACTTCTGGGAGGGTTACAGCGAATACCGGGACCGTCTCATCGCTCACTTGAAGCCCCTGAAGCTCGGGCCAGGCTTCAGATTCTGGGTGGACCCGTTCATCAACGAGATGGGACTGCGGGGAGAGGCCGAGTTTCTGATCCCGGCATCCCGCGCGTATCAGGTGGAGCTGGAAGCCTGGCTACGGAAACGTTACGCCGACGCCAGCTCTCTCTCGCGAGCCTGGGGGCTGCAGGGCGAGGTCACAACCTTCGAGCAGGCCAGCCGCCTGATCCCTCTCTGGAGGGACCGGAAAGGCCTGACGGCAGTCTACGACACCGCCACTGGAAAGACCATAAAGCTTACGACGGCCGAAAGCCGGATGTGGGAAGACCTGCTGGCCTTTCGCACCCACTCCATCCGGGGATATCTGAACAGCGCAGCGCAAGTGTTGAAACGCGAAATCGCGGACGTCCCTGTGGTCGTGAAATGGACGGCTAACTACGATTTCCTGATCAATGATGACCCCTCCGGTTTCGATGGACTGGGCATCGAGGCCTACGGCTCCCCCTCAGAGATCGGGCCTTTCGCGGGAGCGCAATGCCTGGCCCTGGCGAAGCAGTCTTCGCGGCCTGTATGGCTTGTAGCTACGGAGATCCAGACCACATCCTCTGAGCGCAAAGAGCACCGCGGCTTCCGGAGCGCAGACGAGCTGACTGCGTGTCTGACTGCCCTGAAGGACGCCGGAGCCAAAGGCTTCTTTGTCTTCGGCCTGCGGCTATCGCCTCCGTGGACGAACTTCGACCTCCTGGAGACGCCAGAGCAGTTGCAGTGGCTGGCATCGTTCCGGGACCGGCTGGAGATGGAGCCACTCCTGCACGAGTGGTCGCCGCGCGCCGTCTGGTTCTCGTTCCGCAATCCTCTGGGTGCGGATATCCGGCGGTTGGAGCGCGATCTCTGGTGGCTGGGAGGCCAGATGGAAGCACAGGAGGTGTATGTGGAGCCAGGCGTCCGCGCGTACAGCCTGCCGGACGCCGAAGGCGAAGCTGTCTACATCTGGGTGGACGGGTCTCCTCGGACCATGGAGATCCACGCTCCTCCCGGAGTGGAACCGGCGGTGCATTTCACAGGTCCGGATGAACGGAAAGTGACCCGGACGAAGAACGCTGTGCGCATCCCTCTTACCCGCGACCCGGCCATTGTGCGCGGTCTGGCGCCCTCTCAGTTCATCAGCCGTGATGCCCTCATCTCTCAGGCGGAAGCACTGGCAGGCCTAATCAGGCGGGCAGAGTCGCAGAACTTGCTGGTGGGGCAGTACAGAATGGCCCTTGAGAATGCGCAGGCGATGATCAAGGG
>JBBFLP010000053.1:6747-13875 GCA_037478975.1 Armatimonadota bacterium | reverse complement strand
AGGGCATACTCCGGGTTCGCCTTGTAGCCGTCGAAGAAGTGCTCCGCGTCGTAGATGACCCGCTGCCCCGCCTTTACCAGATAGGCCACGGACTCCTCGATCATCCGCAGATTCTCGTCCAGGGGCACTCGCAGGGCTTCCGTGACGTGCAGATCCCAGCTCTTCCCGAATATGGCCACAGCCGGGGCCCCGCTCTCGACAAGCGCCCGGAGGTTGGCATCCTCCTCGCAGGAGATCCCCCCGCGGCGGGTGCTGCCGAAGGCCGTGATCAGGGCATTTTGCCACTGCATCTCGCGCGCCCGCCGGAAGAACTCCCGGTCTTTATCGTTGGAGACCGGCCAACCACCCTCGATGTAAGCTACGCCCAGGGTGTCCAGCTTCTGCGCGATCCGCAGTTTGTCTTCCACGGAGAACGAGATCCCCTCCGCCTGGGACCCGTCCCTCAGCGTGGTGTCGAATATCTCGACATAGCGCGTTTCAGACTCTGATATATTCATAATTACTGATCCCGGCCTCCGGCCGCCTCCCGGCCCTTCAGGGAGTCGCGAGCTGCCCGCCTTTCCTCTTACTCTGATGGTATACCAGCTTGTTGATGGCCTGGATGTAGGCGCGTGCGCTCGACTGAACGATGTCCAGACTCGCAGCCCTTCCGGTGTAGATATTGGTCCCGTCCGAGACCTTCACCATGACGTCCGCGATGGCGTCCGTCCCACCCGTGACAGCCCGAACTACATAGTCCGCCAGATTGTGATGCTCGTCTATCATCGCGTCTATGGTCTTATAGACGGCATCCACGCATCCGACGCCGATGCCAGCGTGCTGGCGCACCTCCTCGCCCCTCCGCAAACGGATGGTCGCTGTCGGGATGCCATCCAGGCTGCTCATCACGTTGAGATACTCCACCCGGTAGGTCTCCGGGATGGTGTGGATCTCATCCGAGACGATGGCCTCCAGATCCTCATCGAAGATCTCTTTCTTCTTGTCCGCCAGCTCCTTGAAGCGGGCAAAGGAGCGGTCCAGTTCCTCCTTGGAGAGCTCGTAACCCAGCTGCTTCAGACGCTCCGCGAACGCGTGCCGCCCCGAATGCTTACCCAGCACCAGTTTCGACTCGCGCATCCCCACGGACTCCGGGGACATGATTTCGTAGGTCTCACGGTTCATCAGGATGCCGTGCTGGTGGATGCCCGCCTCGTGAGCGAAAGCGTTCGCGCCCACCACCGCCTTGTTCGGCTGCACCACGATGCCCGTCAGCTCGGAGATGAGCCGGCTGGTGCGCAGGATCTCGCGCGTATTGATGCCTGTCGTGAGCCCGAACACATCCTTCCGGGTCTCCAACGCCATCACGATCTCTTCCAGCGCGGCGTTTCCGGCGCGCTCGCCGATACCGTTGATGGTGCACTCCACCTGCCGTGCGCCGTTCTGCAACGCGGAGAGGGAGTTTGCCACAGCCAGCCCCAGGTCATTGTGGCAGTGAACGCTGATGACCGCGCGGTCAATGTTCGGCACCCGCTCTTTCAGAGTGCGGATCATGGCTCCGAACTCCGCCGGAGTGGAATATCCGACGGTATCCGGGATGTTCACCGTGCCTGCGCCTGCGTCAATGACCGCCTCCACGACCCTGCACAGGAAGTCTATGTCCGAACGGGCGGCATCCTCCGGGGAGAACTCCACGTCGTCGCAGTAGTTGCGGGCCCGCCGGACAGCCTCTACGGCCCGCTCCAGCACCTGCTCCCGCGTCATGCGCAGCTTGTGCTGCAGGTGAACGTCAGAAGTGGCGATGAAAGTATGGATGCGGGGACGTTCCGCCTCTTTCAGCGCCTCGGCCGCGCGGTCTATATCGGCATCCACGGCTCTTGCCAGGCCCGCAATGGCCGGCCCGCCGCGAATCTCGCGGGCAACCTGCCGCACCGCTTCGAAATCCCCTTCGCTGGCGATGGGAAACCCAGCCTCAATGACATCCACGTTCAGGCGGGCGAGCTGGCGCGCAGCCTCCAGCTTTTCCTCGATGTTCATACTGGCGCCGGGGGACTGCTCGCCGTCCCTCAACGTGGTATCGAAAATGATGACCCGATTGCCGTTGTCCTGCATTTTTGCTCCTCGCGTCTCCAGAATTCCGGTCTTCAATCATCCTCAGGAAGTCCTTGAGGCCCCGGCTGCCCGCCGCCGTACACGTGGACTCCCTTTGCGGCCATTCCAGGTGGAAGGTAAAAGAGCAGACCCCGCCGGGACCGCCGGCCTGCTCAGTCCGTGGCCATTCGGCCAGCCCGCGACCCCAGCGTGACGAAGGGACCGCAGGCTAGATAAGCGCGAGGATGAGGATAATGATGCCAGCCAGAATGCGTGCGGAAGTTGAGTCCGGCCCGAAGCCGCACTCCATTGAAAGCGTGTGAGCAGTCACATTCCTCTGGCGCATCATTGCAGTTACTGTTCTTCTACCACATATTACCCCGATGCGCAAGAGCAGCAATCACAGGCTTGCAGCGCGGGGACCGTAATATGAGCAAAGGGCCGGAGCATCAGAGCCCCGGCCCCGTCTGCGGAAATGCACCGCGCGAGACGCTACTTCTTCTTGCCCTGCTTCTTGTCCTTGCCGGTGGCCTTTCCACCCTGCAGCCAGGGCATCATGGCACGCAGTCTGGCTCCCACCTCCTCGATGGGATGGCGAGCCGAATGACGCCGCGCGGCGTTCAGCACCGGACGGCCGGCCTGGTTCTCAAGGATCCACTCCCGCGCGAACTCACCACTGCGGATCTCCGCCAGGATCTCCCGCATCTCCTCACGGGTCTCTTCCGTGATGATGCGCGGGCCGCGGGTATAATCGCCGTACTCGGCCGTGTTGCTTATGGAGTCCCGCATCCTGCTGATGCCGCCTTCGTACATCAGGTCCACGATGAGCTTCAGCTCGTGCAGGCACTCGAAATAGGCGATCTCAGGCTGATAGCCGGCCTCAACCAGCGTCTCGAACCCTGCCATCACCAGTTCGGTGCAGCCGCCGCAAAGGACCGCCTGCTCCCCGAACAGGTCCGTCTCAGTCTCCTCCTCGAAGGTTGTCTCCAGGATGCCGACGCGCGCCGCTCCGATGCCATTGGCGTAAGCGAGAGCCTTCTCCTTCGCCTTGCCGCTGGCATCCTGATGCACGGCGATGAGCGCGGGAACCCCGGCTCCCTCCACATAGGTACGTCGGACCAGATGCCCCGGTCCCTTGGGTGCCACCATAAAGACGTCCACGTCCTTCGGCGGGACGATCTGCCCGAAGTGGATGTTGAACCCGTGCGAGAAAAGCAAGCTCTTACCCGCTTTGAGGTTCGGGGCGATCTCCGACCTGTAGACCGCAGGCTGCACCTCATCCGGCACCAGCATCTGGATGACATCGGCCTGCTTCGCCGCCTCGGCAGCTGACACGGGCTTGAAGCCGTGCTCGACAGCCAGAGCGTAGTTCGGCGTCCCCTCCAGATCGCTCACAATGACGTCCAGGCCGCTGTCCTTCAGGTTCTGCGCCTGCGCGTGGCCCTGAGAGCCGTAGCCGATGATGGCGATCTTGCTTCCTTTCAGAACATCAAGCTTCGCATCGGATTCGTAATAGACTTTTGCCGGCAATGTGTCGTTCCTCCTGACTTTGTGTTGCCCTCGCCCTTCAGAAGAGCGGCGGACCACCGGGTCCGCCGCCTGAATGCCTGCGCCTCGCCGTCAGGTCTGGGCCGCGGTCCTGGCTCCCCTGACCAGCGCAATGCGTCCCGTGCGGACCATCTCCCGGATGCCGTAGGGCTCCAGCATCTTCTCGAACGCGTTGATCTTCTCCACCCCGCCCGTCACCTCGATGGTGAAGGTCTTGTCGCTGATGTCAATGATCTTCGCGCGGAAGATGTCCACAAGCTGCATCACCTCACCGCGGACGGACGTATCCGCATTCACCTTGATGAGCGCCAGCTCGCGCTCCACCATGGGCATGTCCGTATAATCCGCCACGTGGATCACATCAATCAGCTTGGCAAGCTGTTTGTTGATCTGATCCAGCGCCTGAGCGTCTCCGCTGGCCACCACCGTCATACGCGAGACCGTGGGATCCTCGGTGATACTCACGGCGAGCGACTCGATATTATATCCGCGTCTGGCAAACAGCCCGGCCACACGGGTCAGAACGCCCGGCTTGTTCTCCACAAGCACGGTGATGGTGTGCTGCATGCCCACATTCTGCTGCGGACTGGATTTCGTGACTGGCATATCTGAGAGGCTCCTTTCAGCGCGGCTTTTCGACCATCATCTGCTCGATCGTCTGACCGGCAGGGATCATCGGCAGCACGTTCTCGTCCTTGACCACGTGGAAGTCCACCACCACGGGCCGGTCGTTGATCTCGTTGGCCTTCTCGATGGCCGGGCGGATCTCCTCGGGCCTGGTCACGCGCATTCCCACCGCGCCATATGCTTCCGCCAGCTTCACGAAGTCCGGCTGATAGCTCAGGTCAATGGCGCTCAACCTCTGATCCCAGAAGAGCGACTGCCACTGCCGCACCATTCCAAGGCAGAAGTTGTTCAGAATGGCCACCTTCACCGGGATCCGGTGCTGGACCGCGGGCATCAACTCCTCGCTGGTCATTATGAAGCTTCCGTCGCCGTCCACGCACCAGACGGGCCGGTCCGGCACACCCACCGCGCAGCCGATGGCCGCCGGCAGGCCGAAGCCCATCGTCCCCAGTCCGCCGCTGGTGATGAACGTCCGCGGATACTTGCAGCGGTAGAACTGGGCCGCCCACATCTGATGCTGGCCCACACCCGTGGTGACGATGGCCTCCCCCTTCGTCACGTTCCAGAGCTCCTCGCACACCGCCTGAGGATACACCCGGTCCTCACCCTTCGGATACCAGAGCGGGAACTCCTGCTTCCAGCGCTCGATCTGCTCGTTCCACTCCGTCGGTCCGCGCTCCGCCACCAGCGGCAACAGCGCCTGCAGCACCTCGCGGCAGTCGCCGTTCAGGGCGACATCCGGGATGTAGATCTTGCCGATCTCCGCGGGGTCAATGTCTATGTGGATGATCTTCGCCCCGGGCGCCCAGGCGTCCACCTTTCCCGTGACGCGGTCATCGAAACGCGCCCCCACCGCAATCAGCAGGTCGCAGTCGCGGATGGCGAAATTCGCATAGGCCGTCCCGTGCATCCCGAGCATGCCGAGGGAGAGAGGATCGGTCTCGTCCATCGTCCCCTTGGCGAGCAGCGTGGTGGTAGTGGGGAACTGTGTCTTGCGGGCCAGCTCGCGCACCTCCCGCCAGGCGCCCGATATGATGGCTCCCTGCCCCACGTAGATGACGCCCCGCTTCGCCTCGGCGATAAGCCGCGCGGCCTCGTCCAGATTATCCAGCCGCAGAGGCACCTCCGGGTTGTAGGAGCGGATCTTCACATCGGTGACCGGGTGATACTCGATCTGGGCCAGCGCCACATCCATCGGGATATCCACCAGCACCGGCCCGGGGCGGCCGGTCCGCGCGATGTAGAACGCCTCGGCGATGATGCGCGGGATGCTGTTCGGATCGCTGACCAGGTAGTTGTGCTTGGTGACGGGCATCGTGATGCCGGTGATGTCCGCCTCCTGGAAGGCGTCCTTACCGAGAACGGTGGTGCGGACCTGCCCCGTCACCGCGACCACGGGCACCGAATCCATGTGGGCATTGCACAGGCCGGTGACCAGGTTCGTGGCCCCGGGCCCCGACGTGGCAAAGCACACGCCGACTTTCCCAGTGGCGCGTGCAAACCCGTCGGCCATATGGCAACCGCCCTGTTCGTGGCCCACCAGGATGTGGCTGATGCCGCCGTCATCGTACAGGACGTCGTATGCCGGGAGCATCACCCCGCCGGGCAGCCCGAAGACCACCTCACCGCCATGGAGCTTGATGGACTCCATCAGAGCCCTTGCCCCGCTGACTTTCTGGCCAGCCTGCACCTTAGGCGCGGATCCCTTGCGGGGACCGGCCTGATACTTCTCTATCTGGGACTTCTTCGATCTTTCCAATGTCTTCTCCGGACCTCTTCTGACTGTTCTACAGCATAACTGGAAAACACCACGCGGCGCACAGCCGCATGCAAAAAACCCCTCGTCCTGCCTTGAGGACGAGAGGTCTAACTGATTTCTGCGCACCTTTCGCGCTTTGCTGCGGCTTCAGGGAAAGGGTTCGCCGCCGGACCTTTGCAACTCTCGTAAGGCAGGACATCGGCTCGCCGCTCCGGCGCAGGACGATGCCTGCCAGCCGGGCGGCTAGCCTACGCTGCGGCCCTCCCGGGCCGCGCGGACTACAATGACGCCGATTCCTGCCGGACTAAAGCAATACATCGAGAGTCGCTTGAATCTCCTGAAAATATGGCGCGCTTCAGCGCCCACCGACCCCTTTATACCCATCACCAACTGGATTCTAACATCCGGAAAGTCGCGCGTCAAGGAAGGCCGCCCTTTTTTCTGCAGGAGGACGATGCCCCCGCTGGATCATCAAAGTGAGGCCATCGCCCGCCGGATGCGCTGACCGGCCTCTTCAGCCATTGGCCGGAGCTCCTCGGCACCCACCGCCTGGAGGGCCTTTTCCGGATTGAGCGCGGAGACTACCACATCGTTTCCGTCCTGATAGACGCACACGTTACAGGGCAACAGAAGACCGACCTCCGGCACCGCCGAGAGCGCCCGGTGCGCTATCCCCGGATTGCAGGTTCCCAGGATGACGTAGCGGTGGAAATCGGCTCCGATCTTCTTTTTCAACGTGTCCTGCACGTCGATCTCGGTCAGGACTCCGAACCCTTCGCCCGCAAACGCCTCGCGCACTCTCCGGATGACATCCTCGAACGATCCCTCCAGGCGAGCCTTCAGAGACAGTCTCTCTTCCGCGTAAGCCGCCATAGTTGCTTCAAACCTCCATCAGAATCTTCAGCCGCCCTACGAGCGTCCGGAGGCGGCTGCCACGTGCTCTGACACCACATCCGCCGGGCAGAACCGCACAAAGGCCCTGCCACCAATCAGCACCACGATGATATCGTCCAACCACCCCAGCACCGGAAGCCAGTCCACATCCAGTGGAAACAGGAAGTAGGCGGCCACCAGCAACGGTATCAGCTTGGCCGCAGCCGGAACCCGCCGATCGGCCATCAACCCCA
>JBBFLP010000053.1:3475-6647 GCA_037478975.1 Armatimonadota bacterium | reverse complement strand
AGCTGACAACGCCCTGGCCTGAGCGCGCCCTGCCTCCGAAAGAGGCGAGTCCAGATGTCCCTGGATGACGCGGATGGCATTCCACTGGCTTTCCCCGTGACGCACCAGTGTGAGAGATCTGATCATCGAGCAGTCCCTGGCTCCCTCGGCCCGTTGTCGAAAAGGCGAAGCTCGGCCTGCCCGGACGGCCCCAGCTCCGTCCCGTCCGCCCGGACGCAGAGGGATCCGAAGATCACCTGCCGGATGCTGGCCGCGCTGTGCAGGGGCGCGCGCACTGATGCCTTCAGAGTCGAAAGGTCCATCTGTTCGAGAATGCCTAACGCCAGGTGCTCTCCCGTCCCATCCACCAGCCCCAGTAGCCGGTTCTGAAGCCAGCCCGCCGGAATAGCCACCACGTCCAGCCCGTTTACACCCTCTTCGATACGGGCCCGCGCCGCGCCATCCAGAGGCGTCCTTGTGATGACCACGATCCTCCCGCCACCCTGCTCCGCGTACAACACCTCCGTGGAAGCGCGGCGCTCGATAAAGCGGCGCAGGTTCGGCTTCAAGGGAGCCCCACCGAAGGGACTGGAGCCAGCCAGCGCGCACGAGCGCAGGTCCAGGTCCAGAACGGTGGACTTTCCAAAGTAGTCCGCGAACTTCAGACGGCGCCGCGTGGCGCGCTCCTCGGCGCTGCGCCGGCGGGCCATCGGTGCAGGCTCCAGGGTCACCAGCCGAGGAGCATCCATTCCCCGCGCGCCCGCCAGCAGGGGGGCCAGCTCGTCCCGGGCCTGAATGGCAACAACGACTGTAGGACGCAGGGCGGAAATGACGCCTTCCACCATCACCCTGGCGGCCGGTCCCTGCACGAAGCCGGGGAGGTCCACGACGGTCAAATCGCAACCCTCCGAGCGGAGGCGATCGGCCATACGCCGCACTCCGACGACGAGCGGCGTGAGGTGGCCGGGCGGAGACGTGCTTCCCACGAAAAAGAGGCTCAGCGGATCCAACTGAGACAGGGAAGATGGCGTCCCCTCAACCACGCCGCACCCCACCGTGGTGGGAGGCCCGATCTCCGATTGACCGGTGTCCGCATCCACCACGCCGCACCGCAATCCCCTGAGAGCCGCCGCCAGACTCAGCGCCAGACAGAAAGACGTCTTGCCGACGTCCACCGTCCCGAGGACAAGGATTGTCCCGCCTTGCTGCCGGAGCTCCTCGATCGTCCTGCGCCACCCCTCCGGAAGAGAACCGGTCATCCAGTCACCTCACGCCGGGGTTGCCGCGGGCAGGACCACAGGCGCACAATAGCGCCGGTCTCAAGCGGAAGGAGGATACGTCCCGTGTTGAGGACTCTCACCGTAGCGGCCATCCTAGCAGCGGCTCTTGCCGCCGGCTGGTTCGCCACTCGCCCCCGCGGCACAGACGAAGAGCAGATCCGGGAGTTGCTGGAGCGGGCCCGCACCGCCGCAAGCACCAAGAACCTGGGCCTGGCTCTCTCCATCCTGTCCGACGACTATCAGGGAGAGGGCGGGTCCAAGAAGGAGATCCGGCTTCTGCTACTACAGGCATTCCGCGACATCCACGAGATCCGCACAGATCTGGAAGTAGCCTCCATCCGCGTCACCGGAGACTCCGCCAGCGCAGAGGTTCGCGCCCGCGTCCGGCTCCGCAGCCAGGGAGGCACGGCGACGGACTTCGAGACCTCCGCCACACTCCGTTTCCAACGCGAGGATCATCGCCGGCTCCTGATCTACCCCGTCCGGGATTGGCGGCTGCTGGAAGCCAGCGCTAGAAGGGGAGTCGCAGACCTCCTCTAGGCTGCGAGGGAACTCCCTCCGGCACTCCCGCGGCCGGCAGATTCCGCGGAGCTGCCGCCAGACGCACCGTCACGGTCAGCGTGCTTCCGGTGGCCGGACGGTATATCTTCAGCTTAACGCTGTCCCCGGGCTTGCGCTCGTGGATGGCATCGGCGAAATCGCTCTGCTGCTTGATCGGCTTGCCGTCCACATCCAGCACCTGATCCCACGGTCGGATGCCCGCGACCTCCGCCGGGCTTCCGGGCTCCACGCGCCGGACCAGAATTCCCGTATCGGGCTGCGGATACCGGAAACCGAGCTCTTGCTCCACCGCCTGAGCCACTTCAGCGGACATGCCCATATACCAGATGCCCACCCAGGCCGGGGCCGGGCGCTCCACCTTCCTGTTCTTGATCAGCGCATTGGCGATCTTGCGCACGGTGTTGGAGGGAATGGCAAAGCCAATCCCTATGTTCCCACCGCCCTCATTGGTGGAGAAGATGGCCGTATTGATGCCGATGACGTCGCCGTTCAGCAGCGCCAGCGCGCCGCCGGAGTTGCCACGGTTGATGGCGGCATCGGTCTGGATGGCCTTCTCAAGGGCGCGGTTCCCGTCCGGCCCCTGGACGGAGCGCTCCCGCGCGCTGATGATGCCCGTTGTCACCGTGGTTCCCAGCCCCAGAGCGTTGCCGACCGCGATCACGGGGTCACCGACAGCTATCTGGTCCGAGTCGCCCAGCCGCGCCACCGGCAGGTTGTTGCGGGGGATCTTGACGATGGCCAGGTCCGACTGCGGATCGCGCCCCCAGAGCTCGCCCCGCACTTTGCGGCCGTCGAACAGCGTCACGTCAATCGTCTGAGCGTCGCGCACCACATGATCGTTCGTGACGATGAAACCGTCGGACCGGATGATGACGCCTGAGCCCGCTCCCTGCGGCTGAACCCAGCGCGTGGCCATCCCGAACCAGTCCGGGATACCGATGGGACGTCCCAGCGTATCAATGTTGACCACCACACGCTCCAGCTTGGCTGCGGCGATCCGCGTGGGACTCTCTTTCAATCCTGAAGGAATGGGAGCATTGGAGGGAGGAGGAAGCACGTCCCCCTGCTCCCCGGCGAGAGGCAATCCCCTGCCCCCCGTCATCCGCTGGACGTTCAGATAGATCAGCACGCCCAGCACACAACCGGCGATCAGCAGCGCGAGCGACTTCTTCAAACCCGTCAGCTCCTCAACCCAACTGTCTCAGCAGATCCACCATCTCGATAGCCGCAACGGCGGCGTCGGCCCCCTTGTTACCGGCTTTTGTGCCGGCTCGCTCGACGGCCTGTTCGATGGTGTCGCACGTCAGAACCCCGAAAATGACCGGCTTTCCGGTCTCAAGCCCCACGAGAGC